>JALSSQ010000174.1 GCA_026984165.1 Sulfurovum sp. | reverse complement strand
TTAAAAAAAGTGTTTTCATTTTTCTATTTGCATTGCTATTTTCTGGATGTGCTGAACGTGGTGCATTGTTGCATGTTCCGTCATCACATAAAACAATATCAAAAACATCAAAAACAAAAACGACACAGAATATTCCTAAACTAGTGTTACATAATTCAAGAGAAGACACACTTCAAAAAAGTATCTCTGGTACTCTTATTGTTATCATTGGGCTTATTTTAGTTTTCTAAACCTTCTTTAAATTGTCGCATTTTTAATCATTATTACGTTAAAGTTATGACATTAAAATATTCATTTTGGAGACAATATGTCAAAAAACACTTTTCAATTCATAGGCTTCACATTTGCAATGCTCATGCTTTTTTCTGGATGTGCAGAGAGGGGCTACCATCTTACACGCCAGTCTAATACACATACTATCACAGCACAAAGCAACGTAGATATACACACGCCAACAGCTCACATAAAACACAAACTTCAACAAATGCAAACAGCTATAAAAAAAGAGCAAAAAAAGACAAAAAAAGAGACATTAATCAATACCATTACTGAAATAAAAGCTAGAAAAAACAAGCACAACGCACAACGTGAAGCTACACGAAAAAAAGCCAAATTGCAGAAAATTCAAGATTTCAAACGTGAAAAAGAAACAGAGGAAAAAGCTCGCCAAACTAAAATACCTAAAGAAGCACAGATAAAAAAAGCTGAGGAAATCAAAAGAAAAGAACTCAAAAAATTTAAAGAAAAACAGAAACTAAAAGCAGAAGAAGAAAAAGAAGAAGAAGCAAAAGCACTTGAAATTGCCAAAAGGCAAAAACAAAAAGCCAAAGAAGAACAAGAAAAACGAATAGAAGAAAAACGTAAACAAGAAGAAGCCCAAAGAAAACGCTTAGAAGCAGAAAAAAAAGCCAAGATGAAACACTTGCAAGCACAAAAAGAAAAAGAAAATCAATTACGTAAATCACAAAAAGCAAATACGACTGAACCGCTAAAGTTTCATCTTATCAATAATATTTACCATAAATATGGTACTTCGGAGATACATGGACATGTCATTTATCTAAATGGTTCAGGAGAAGAATTGAGACTCTCAGGTGCTAAGGTTTACCTGTTACCAGTAAGTGCCAAACTGAATTACTGGTTTAACAACTATTATCTCAAAAACAGATTAAACCCCAAGACCAATAGTACCACAGTAAACTATCTAAATACAACAATACTTGATTTTGAAAAAAACTTTGCTTTTTATGGTGTAGCTGAAGGAGGATATTATATTATTATAGAAGCGTCACACTATACACCTAAAGGAGATATTGATAAAATTTATATTGCCAAACGAATAGAAGTTGGAAAATATAAAAAAGTCATGGCTGTTTTTAGTAAAAAGCTTTAGGAATATCTGTTGCTAAACATACCTAATATACTTGCCTTTATCCGTTTACTCTTAGCACCTGTAATGTTTTTTTTACTGGTGGACAGAGACTCCGCACTACTACATACCATACATTATACATGGCTTGACTACTTTGCCGCATTTATTTTTGTGCTGGCAAGTGCTACAGATTTTTTTGATGGATACATTGCACGTACCTTTAACCAAATTACTACACTGGGAAAAATACTCGACCCACTTGCAGACAAAATGCTTACACTTGCTGGTTTTTTAGGATTGATGCTCTTAGACAGAGCTTCTGCCTGGGCAATCTTTCTCATACTTTCTAGAGAACTATTTATCACAGGATTACGGGTCTCTGCTGTAAGTGAAGGCTTGGACATTGCAGCGTCATGGATGGGAAAAATGAAGACCGTCGTGCAAATGATAGCCATAGGTTTCCTTCTTATGCAGTGGCCAGGAGCGGAGCTTCTTCTATGGACTGCTGTACTCCTTACACTCTACTCAGGCTATGAGTATGTAAACGATTTTTTCAAAAAAAGATGAGACTTTTACACTGCTTTATTTGTTGCTCTAGTATAAAAAGTAACACTTTTTTCATTAAATAATATTTTTTGTTAATTTTCTATTGACTTTTCATTAATCTTTATGTTATAGTTGGACTGTTTAAATACAAAACAAAGGAAAAACAATGAAGTTAACAAAATTAAGCTTAGTAGCTGCATTAGCAGTTAGCGCGGCATTCGCAGGTGGAGATATTGCTCCAGTAGAACCAGCAGTTGAAGCTGCTCCGGCACCAACACCAGCTGCATCAACAAACAACTGTACTAGCTGTGGAGCGGTTACAGGTAATGTAAAAGTATGGTATGGAACAAATGATGCAGGATCAAATGACCTTTTCTCTAAAGGTGGAGCATTTGGTGATGCTTACGCAGATGTCAAATACTCTAGAAAAGTAATGGACAATGTTACTCTTAACTTAGGTGCAGCATACCTTTCTACACTAGGTCTTGAAAACGAACTAGTATCTGCCACTTGGGTAAATCATGGACCAAATGGTCTTGATGATGCAGCATGGATTAACGAAGCAAATGTAGTTGTAGGTCTTCCTTCTGTAAACTCTTTCTTGAAAATCGGTCGTC
>JALSSQ010000173.1 GCA_026984165.1 Sulfurovum sp. | reverse complement strand
CATAAGAAACACGATACCAAACTCGGCTATCATATGCAACTCTTCAGAGTTACTCTCATGCGAAAGTTGCAACATTGAGGTAATTATCACCCCCGTCGCGATATACCCTATAATCGTAGGTATATGTAACCGTGTCAACAAAAGGTTGCTTATCGTAGCGATAAAGATGGTAAGTACGATGATTTCGAGCATGGGTGTGTGTTCCTTTGGCTGGTGCTGTAATAGTTAGGTGAATTGTAGCACAAAAATGTACTACATATAGAACAATCACAACTTACTAATTTTACGCTAAAATATATCTATCACAATTGTCAAAATTATTAATATCTTAAAATAGATTTTAATTTGAGCTTTTTCTGCCAGTTATTTAAACTTTCTCTTGATTCTAAATTTGATGAGGGATTAAGATAAGCTTTTTTCTTTTTATGTTAATATTTCAGACTTTAAATCTAAGGAGCAAACTATGAAAATTTTACTTATATTCTTCCTATCTACGATGATGCTTCTTAGATCTTGGCTTTAGCCTCTACTTACTTTTTTAGCTGATGGCTTAACTATCATTTATTTTATAATTTATTGATGTTTCCTCTTATTTGAAGTGTGGCGTTGTTATTCTTCATACTTTTCTAGAAAAGTATGCAAAAGTCGTCCTTCCTCTCAAATCGCTCTGCTTGCAAGGGTGTTCGGAAGGACAGAGCACGCGTTGCGTGATTAGATAGAGGAATTTTTTGTTCAAAATTAAAAAGGATGCCAAATGGCACAAATAAAAATATATGGGCTAAATACCCAACTAAACCCTATCAAAAAGCAGTTATCAGACACGATTCATAGTTGTGTGGTGGAGGCATTGCAGTTTCCTGTAGATAAAAGGTTTCATCGATTCTTTCCGATGAGGGCAGAGGATATGTGTTTTCCTGACAATAGAAGTCATGCCTATACTATCATAGAGATAACGATGATAGAAGGGCGTACAAAAGAGACGAAAAAAAAGCTCATTGCTTTGCTATTTGAGCGTATACGAGCAGAGATTGGTATACAGGCAGTAGACATAGAGATACTCATCCAAGAAGCCCCAGCCTATCACTTTGGATTTCGTGGGATGAGTGGGGATGAGATGTTGTTGGATTATAAGGTGGAGGTATAGGTTGGAACTATAAAATATACACTAGAGGGTAAAGGTCACCGCATCTTGATGGTGTCATGGATACATTAAAAATATTGGGTTATTTGCCCACTATTGAGAAAGTGTCGTATGCATTTCAGAAGGGTGGAAATAACAATGAAAGTTTTTGTGCTATAATATACCTACAAAACGTAGTACTTTATAAAAAAGGAACACCTATGCAAACTGTATCAATAAGAGACCTAAAAAACAATCCATCCAATATGACCAAATACCTAGAAAATAACGAGTCTGTATTTGTGACTAAGCATGGTAAACCCATAGGTATCACGATACCACTGAATGATGATACACTCTCAATGGGCATCAAAAAAACAGTGGCATTGGAGCAATACAAGCAGGGGCTCATCTCTATGGGGAAAATGGCGGAGATTATGGGTATAGACAAACAAGAAGCGATGCAAATACTAAATCATTATGGTATAGATTGGATGGGATATGATGTAGATGAACTAGATGCTCAATTAAAAGTAGCTAAAAAGATTGCCAAAAAATGATAGTTTCAGATTCAACAGTTTTGATTGCACTGATTAATATAGACGAGTTTCGTATACTAAAAGCGTTTGTTAAAACTGTCATCATTCCCTATGAAGTGTATCAAGAAGTGATACAAAAAAAGTATGCAAAAAATTATTTGGAAAAACAGATTGAACAAGGATTTGTTATTGTTGAAAAATATAAAGACACCTCACTTTTTAATACCATCCATGCAACGTTAGATAGTGGTGAATCAGCAGCAATTACCTTGGCTTTAGAAAAAGAGTTACCTCTTATTATTGATGAAAAAAAAGGTCGTAAATATGCACAAGAAAAAGGTATTGAGATTGTGGGTCTTGTGGGTATATTGAGGTTTTTGTATCTGGAAAACAAGATGTCTAAAAGTGAAATTGTTATGATAATAGATACCCTAAAAAAGTCAGATTTTAGAATTAGTAACAGTTTACTAAAGATGATATTGTTTAAACCATAGCCTTCTTCCAAATCTTAGAAAACACCTCCACTCCCTCCAAAATCTCCTCCTCACTCAATCCACCAAACCCCATACGCACAGCTTCAAACTCTCCGCCACAACGTTCTTTGGCAAGATAGATTTTGATGTGTTCTTCTTCTGCAAGTCTCTTGAACTTCTCCCAGTCAAAAGGCACAGTTGGGTGAATAAGGATGGCTAGTCCTCCTCCTTGGGCAACTATCTGCATAGTATCGCCCAGTGTGGCTTTGAGGGTGTCACGCATGAGCTTGTGTTTTTTGCGGTTGAGAGTTCTCATCTTTCTTAGGTGTCGGTCGTAGTGTCCTTCTGCCATAAAAAGCGCAAGGGTCTTTTGGGTAGAGAGGGAGACTTTGGCGAAGTGGGCATCGTAGCTCTCTTTGT
>JALSSQ010000172.1 GCA_026984165.1 Sulfurovum sp. | reverse complement strand
ACACTTGAAGGAAAACGTAAAATATCTTTAGCTATTGGGTTGTTTAATAGTTATGTAGATTTAAATCGTTTGAAAGCTCCTTTGACACTACACGAAGCAAAAGAGATGACACCTGTTCGGTTTAGTTACTTTTTACATGAATCAGCACGTCATTCTCATGCTGATATATTATTGCCAGAGAGTCAGGATGAAAGGGTTCTTCGTGCGGTGGAAATTGTACTCAGACGAGGTATCTGTTGTGTGACACTTTTAGGGGATGAAACTAAAATTGCACAAAGAGCTAGTGTTCTTGGTCTTGACCTTACAAAAGCTCGTATTATCAATCCTCAAACCTTTGAACATAAAGAAGATTTTGCCAAAAAGTTTTATGAATTACGTAAACATAAAGGTGTTATCTTGCCTATGGCACGGGAATACATCAGCAGAGTGAATTATTTTGCAACTATGATGCTTCATGAAGGATATGTTGATGGCATGGTTAGTGGAGCTACACATACAACACGTGAAACAATAAAACCAGCATTTGAGATTATCAAAATGAAAAAAGGCGTGAAGTTGATATCGAGTATATTCTTCATGCTGATACAAGATCGGGTTTTGGTTTATGGTGATTGTGCGGTCAATCCTGATCCAAATGCACAGCAGTTAGCACAGATTGCTATAAGCAGTGCACAGAGTGCAAAAAGATTTGGCATAGAGCCTAGGGTCGCGATGCTCTCTTATTCTAGTGGTGATTCAGGAGTTGGTGCGGAAGTTGAAAAAGTACGACAGGCTACACAACTTGCAAAGAAAATGGCACCTGATTTATTGATTGAGGGACCGATGCAATATGATGCAGCGATCGATCCTCATGTTGGGGAAAGAAAGATGCCAGATTCCAAAGTAGCAGGGCGGGCGACGGTATTTATATTTCCTGATTTAAATACAGGAAACAACACATACAAAGCAGTACAGCGTAGTGCCCAAGCGGTGGCTATTGGTCCAATTTTGCAAGGCTTGACAAAACCGGTGAATGATTTGAGTCGTGGATGTTCGGTAGAAGATATTGTTGATACTATCGCGATTACTGCGATTCAAGCAAGTGAAGATAAAAGATGAAAAAGTTATTTGTACTTAATTGTGGAAGTTCTTCTATCAAATATAAACTTTTTGCTATTGATGAAGATTTTTATACCCTTGCACAGGGCGTTATAGAACATATTGGAACAGTTGTGAAAGATTATCATGCTGGTTTTGAGTTGATTGAAAAGCAGTTACAAAAAGAGGGTGTATTAAAAGGGTTTGATGAGTTGGATGCTGCTGCTCACAGAGTGGTACATGGGGGAGAAAAGTTAGTAGAACCGGTTTTGATTGATGATAAAGTGATTGAAATTATTCGTCAATTAATTCCCTTAGCTCCTTTGCACAATGGGGCAAATTTAGAGGGAATTTTAGCATTACGTAAAAAAGTGCCTACTCTAACTCAAGTGGCGGTATTTGATACAGCATTTCATCAAAGTATGCCAGCTTTATCTTATCGTTATGCTTTGCCTAAAATATTCTATGAAAAGTATGGAATCCGTCGCTTTGGCTTTCATGGAATTTCTCACCAATATTTACTTACACAAAGTGCAAAAATATTGAAAAAATTACCTCTTGAGTGTAATTTGATTACTATTCATCTTGGTAATGGGTCGAGTATTACAGCCATAGAAAAGGGAAAAAGTATCGATACTTCTATGGGCTTTACACCTTTGGAAGGTTTGGTTATGGGAACAAGAAGTGGGGATATAGATCCAGGGATTTTATTTTATTTAGATCAAAACAAATCATCTTCATGTATGCAAATGCAAGAGATACTAAATCATGAAAGTGGTTTAAAAGGTTTATGTGGTTTTTCTGATATGAGAGATATTTTAGAGCAAAAAGAGATGGGAAACGAAGAAGCTTTATTTACTTTTGAACTTTTTTGTCGCCGTATAAAAAAATATATAGGAGCTTATATGGCTTTGCTTGGCAGGGTAGATGCGATTGTTTTTAGTGGTGGTATCGGTGCTAATAGTCATGAAGTCAGAGCTAGTGTATGTGAGGGATTGGCTTCATTTGGTATTGTATTAGATGATATTAAAAATAGTGAAAAAGTAATTTCTGCAACGTGTGTAGAGTCTTCAAAGAGTAGAGTTGCTGTTATAGTGATGCAAACAGATGAAGAGTTGTCTATCGCACAGCAGAGTCAAAAATTATTACAGAGGTAAAAAGATGGATATTGTAGAAAGTAAATTAGATAAAAAAATATATATACCAGCAGATGTACCAGTGGATAAAGAAGAACTATTTTGGGCAAATTTTATGAAGATAACGCACAATAGTGGGCGATTGATGCTTTTTGCAGGTGATCAAAAAGTAGAACATTTAAATAATGATTTTTATGCAAAAGGTATTCCCCCTGAAGATAATGACCCTAAACATCTTTTTGAAATAGCATCGAAAGCAAATATAGGTGTTTTTGCGACTCAATTTGGTTTGATTAGTCGTTATGGTAGAAAGTATAAAGATATTCCTTATCTGGTGAAA
>JALSSQ010000171.1 GCA_026984165.1 Sulfurovum sp. | reverse complement strand
GCAGACATCCCAAATATCGAGTTTTTATCTAAGTTGATGCTAACTATTCCTGCTATTATGATCGCGTTGTTTTCTCCCATTGCAGGGCATATAGTCGATAGGTTTGGGCGACTGAAGCCTTTGTATGTGGGTATGTTTCTTTTTGTGATGGGTGGAAGTTCTGGGTTTTATTTGCATGATTTTTATGTTATCTTGGTAGGGCGTGCCATACTTGGGCTTGGAGTGAGCCTGATAATGACCAGTTCTACCGCACTCATAGGTGACTACTTTAGCGAAGAGCTACGGCACAAGTTTATGTCTAAACAGGGGATGACCACCGCACTTGGAGGCATCGTGTTCATTACTGCTGGTGGGTTGCTGGCTCAGGTGCATTGGTCGTACCCTTTTGCTATCTACCTCATCCCCATTCTCTTTGTACCATTTTTACTCAAGTCACTCTATGAACCTGCCAAACATAAACACGTAGAAGAGCTAGAAGTAGAGGCCAAACTTCTACCCGTTTACCTTACAGCCTTTTTCGTGATGGTGCTCTTTTATATGATGCCCACACAGTTTCCCTATCTTATCGTAAATAAATTAGGAGGCAAACCACAAACCATCGGCTTTATTATCGCCTCAGCCATGATATTTAATGCCCTCACCTCTATGCAATACGCCAAAATAAAAGCACGCTTCAGCTTCCAACAGATTTACGCAAGTACCTTTGCATTGTTTGGTGTAGGCTTACTTATTATTTCTCAGGCATCAAGCATCGCTGGATTGTTTTTTGCCATTGTTCCCATAGGCATGGGCTTTGGGCTACTCTTTGTCAACACAAATGCATGGTTTCTCTCACTTGTACCTGCACACAAGCGTGGCAAAGCAGCAGGGGTACTCACCTCTAGCTTTTTTTTAGGGCAATTCGCCTCTCCAATACTCTTCGAGCCTATCGTCTCTGCGTATGGGGTACAGCGCTTGTTTTTGGTTGTGGCTGTAGTAGCGGTACTTATTGCTTTAGTGCTTTGGGTTAAGGGCACCTCTAACAATAGGTAATACCCACAATGGGTTTTGCAAATGTAAGGTTGTGCAAAAGATTTATAAGTCCTAGCCATAGCTAAGACGCAGTAAATATTTTGTGCAAGATTGCGTTTGCAAAGCCCACCCTTCAGGCATCACTAGCTTTGGCATTTCTGGGAAATTGCTTTTCGTATGTTTTGGGGTCAATCTTCTGAAGCATCGGTATATGTATAGAACAGTGTATATACGCCTCTTCTACTTCTACCAGTACATAAGAGACGATTTTAAAACTATCAGGATTTTCTTCTAAATCTTTATAGGCTTGTGGGAATGACGCTAAGGTATTTTGCAACGCTTCTTTTAAGACTATCTTTGCTTTACCATTCACATGTAAGCCGACTTTGGTCTCAAAAAAGTCCAAAAACATCAATCCTATATTGGGATTTTCGCTGATGTTACCCAAAGATGCCATCACACCATTGCCCTTATATTCTGGGTAGAGTAGATGATGCGCATCCAAAATACGGACAAAACCTGCATTGCCAGCACGAAAGGAGGCATCACACTCACCTTTACTGTCTGCAGTTGAGATAAACATCATCTCTTGTTTGGTTATAAAATCTTGCATGAGTGGTGAAAGATGTGTAATCACTTGCTTATTATAAAACTGCAAGGCATCTTTTGTTGTGTTAAATTGTTTTTGAAGTGCTTTCTCGCCTTTTTAGCCTGGTAGTGTTTTATTTGTCATTGTATATCCCCATATATTTGGGTCAATTATGCCCAACAAAACTTAGAAATAATGCACCCCTATAAATATCTCCACCTCATCCTCAGAGATATACTTCTCAAAGTCTGTCTCATACGCCCTACGCTCATCTATGCTAGGGTCTTCAAAGTACGCCCATACCTGCTTCCAACCATCTATTATAGCTTGTGGAAATTCCCCTTTGACAGGGAACACGAGATATCTACCCTCTTCTAGAGTGACCTCTTGCATCTGCTCTGTCACTTCTAGCACATCTGCACCCACAGTCACATCGAAGTCTCCATTGGCATCTGACTCGTAGTTGTGGTACACCCCATATACAGTCGCACCTTCTTTGAGTGTCGGCATGACTTCCTGAAAAAAGCGTTCCCATAATGGCGCTATTTTTTGTGTATCAGGGTGCATCTCGTTTGCATTGTTTGTGCGGACTTGTAGCCCTTTTACTTTTACACTTTGCAGTGCTACTTTTTTAATGTTTGGCATACGCTAAACCTTTATATCTGGAAAATGACATATCATCTCCTCATAGCTTTGATACTTCTTCAAAGTATCCACCACCACATCCATAGGCTCAGACAAATTCTCAAGCAAATCATACTCATGCTCACCCAAGGCAAAAGCCAACTGTTCACGAGGAGGTGAGAACTGTGCATCTACACCTTCTTTGTTCCCTCTCACATCGACTCTATACCATCCATATTTTTTAATATATATCCAATTCAGCCCATGCAAACAATAGATATCTGGCTTATACTCAGAACAGCTCAAACGCTGATAGCAAAAGCCTGTAGGTATGCCATTGGCTCGTAAAAGTGCCGCGAGTAGATGTGCT
>JALSSQ010000170.1 GCA_026984165.1 Sulfurovum sp. | reverse complement strand
CAATAAGATAGTGAACTCTAACAAAGTAGATGTAGATTATAAGAGTTTTGAGCATATGAGGTTTCCCAAGAACTATTATAAATATGGCATCGTGGTAAACCATAACCACATAGATGAAGCAGGTGCCAAGAGGGGTGCAGGGTCATGCATATTTATACATATCAAGTCTGTACCTACTGCTGGGTGTACTGTGGTTAAAGATGAGGAGATGATGAGAGAAATTATCGCGTGGCTAGATGCAGACAAACACCCCTTGCTGGTACAGGGTACAGATGAGGTAGTAAGAAAGTTGTTTGAAGCCTTAAAATAAACTATACTCCACATAAAACGTAATCTTGGTTTTTGTTTTTGGGCGTGGGTAATCTTTGTATGCAATACGAATGACTTTAAGTGTATTGTTGTCTAATGAAGCGTAACCTACACGTTGTTTGAGTCTTAATCCAGAAATGTCACCATTTGGATGTAGGTAAAAAGTAACGATTTGTGTCCCTTCTTGATGTGTTCTTGCTGCAACGCGAGGATATCCATTTCGCGTAAGTGTACGTTGTGTAATACGGTAGATACTTCCCAAATTTTTTTCTATAAATTTCTTTTGTGTTTTAGTAAAGGAGTTAAATTCAGAACCATAGAACTGTTTTATCATCCGCATAGCTGGGTGTTTTGATTTGTGGGGACGTATAGAAGTACTTGATGTCATAATAGCATTTGCTAGTGGATCTTTAGAGTGTCTTTTTGAATATTTCTGTTTTTTGTTTTGTTTTTTCTTTAAAGCGAATTTCTTTTTATATAGTCTCTTTTGTTTGGCTCTGATTTTGGCTAGCTTCTCTTTTTTTCGTTTTGCCTGTTTTTTTCGTAGTATTTTGGTAAGTGCTTCTTGTTTTTTCTTCTCTTTTTTAAGTCTTTCTTGTTCTTTAGCTGCCAATTTGGCTTTTTCTTTGGCAGCAGCTATAGCAAGTGCATTGATACGCGTTTGTTCCAGTTTCTCAAGGCGTGATTTTTCTTCTTCTTGGGCTTTTTGTTTAGCCAAAGCTTCTTGTTTTCGTTTTTCGTTTTCGAGTCTTTTTTGTTCAAGTTTGGCACGTTTGGCTTTTTCCAAGGCTTCTTCGCTTGTGGATGTCAATGATACTGCGTCACTGGATTTGGCAATTTTTTCAAATATCTCTTTGGTTGTCTTTTGTGTTGTCGGTTCGGGTTCTTCTTTGTTTGTAGATGCATTTGCTATTTTTTCAAACAATTCTTTGGTGGCTGCAGCTAAAGCTTCTTGGTCACTTTGGATACTTGATTGTGTCTCTGAGGGGTTTGAAGATTCAAAGTTTTGTAGATTGAGTGTGATTTTAGTCTCTTTACTTTGAGAAGAGGGAAAAATAATCTTTTGATAAAAGAGAACATAAAATATGAGTACGAGAAACACATACAGTAATAAAGTTAAAAAGAATGCCTTAATGTTTCTGATGACTTTCTCCTCTTTATGCTCTTTTGTGTATAATCCAAATAATTAAAAAAGTATTATACATAATGAGGATTAAGAAATATGGCATATGATAAAAGTATTGCAGCATTTGAAGAAGCATATAGAGTAATACCCGGAGGGGTTGACTCTCCAGTACGTGCATTTAGCGGGGTAGAGGGCACACCACCATTTATCGCAAGAGGTGAGGGTGGATATATTTTTGACATTGATGGCAACAAATACATCGACTTCGTACAAAGCTGGGGACCACTTATTTTCGGTCATTGTGATGCAGACATTGAAGCTTCAGTCATCGAAGCAGTCAAGCGTGGACTTAGTTTTGGTGCACCAACGACTGTTGAGACAGAGTTGGCCAACGAAATAGTAGAACTTTTTGACAGTATCGACAAAGTACGTTTCGTCAGTTCTGGTACAGAGGCGGTGATGTCTGCTATCCGTCTGGCACGTGGGGTTACTGGACGTGATAATATTCTTAAGTTTACAGGCTGTTACCATGGTCATTCAGATTCATTGCTTGTAGAGGCAGGCTCTGGCTTAGCTACGTTTGGCAGTCCATCTAGTCCAGGTGTACCTGCTGATTTAACCAAACATACTTTGCTTGCTACTTATAACGATATAGCCTCTGTTGAAAAGTGTTTTGAAGATGCCAAAGGAGATATTGCCTGTGTTATCATAGAGCCTATTGCAGGAAATATGGGGCTTGTTCCCGCAGATGAGCATTTTTTAGAAGGGCTTAGAGCCTTATGTGACACACATGGTGCGTTACTTATTTTTGATGAGGTCATGAGTGGGTTTAGAGCATCACTTACGGGTGCACAGGGGATGAGCCAAGTCAAACCAGATATGGTCACACTTGGCAAGGTTATCGGCGCTGGTATGCCTGTGGGAGCTTTTGGTGCGAGTGCCAAGATTATGTCTCACCTTTCACCAGAAGGTCCTGTCTATCAGGCAGGTACACTCTCAGGTAACCCTGTAGCCATGGCAGCAGGACTTACAAGCTTACGTAAGCTTAAATCCAATCCTGCTGTGTATGTAGATTTTGCCACCAAAGCCAAAAAGCTTGTAGATGGATTTCAAAAAGCAGCCCAAGCTGTGAATATACCTATGGTAACAGAGGTACGTGGGT
>JALSSQ010000169.1 GCA_026984165.1 Sulfurovum sp. | reverse complement strand
ATATATCAATGGGACAACGATTGATGTGAATAATGGGTCGTATATGAGGTAAGACTCAGTAGGCATTAAGGGTTATTTATTTAGTATACTAAAATATTTTATATAACTAAATTTTTAGGACATACTCATGCCACAAAATCAACTCTCCTTGAGAGAGAAAAAATATGCCACCCTCAAACTCAAAATTTTAGATACTTTTAGTCAAAAGCTCAAAAGTAAATCTTTGGCAGATATTTCAGTCAAAGAGATAGCTAAGGAGTTGGACATCTCAGAGATGACCTTTTTTAACTATTTTAAGAGTAAAAAAGAGGTGCTTATCTACTATATCGAACTTTGGAGTTTACAGATGCAACTAAGCATAGAAGATAAAACACCACTAGAAGCTATCTACAAGATATTTGAAGAGACTTCTATCATGATAGAAGAAAATCCCAATCTTTTTATGGAGATAGTTGCCTCTATGGCACTGCAAGGCATGAACAAAAAAGATATAGTGATTACAAAAGCGGAAAGAGTCTTACGATTTGGTAGAGATGTATCTTATGAGGTGGGAGGTTTCTTTGATATTATTACTCCTTTACTCATACAAGTAGAATCTTCTCAAAAAAGATTATCTGTAATATACTTAGCTCTCTTTAATACTTGTTTTGCGATGCCACTTGCTATGGGCGACCCTAGGTTTGGCAATTTAAAAGAACGCTATTTTGAACAGTTAGACTTGATATTAGAGGAGTATATGAAATGAAAAAATTATTAATAATTATAGTGCTATTGTCACTGATAGGTTTGTCTGGTTGTACGGAGCTTAGAAGCGCAAAAGTTTTGCTACCACATTCTTTAGTAGGTATGAAAAAAGTATCGTCTCATTTGTATATTGAAAATTCTATGAGTAAAGAGAATGAAATAAAAATACAAAAAGCCATTCCTAAAGCTAAAAAATATGTAGCCGATATGTATGGAAATGTAACGACACAGCCTATTATTTATGCGTGTGAATCAAAAAATTGTAAAAACTCTTTTGGCTTAGAGGGACATGCAATAGCTGTACGGCTTTTGGGACATTTGATTTTAACAAACAAAGGACTCAATAAAGAAGTTATCAGTCATGAGTGGTCTCATGAAGAGTTGTATGAACGTATAGGTGGTTTTTATCATTGGTATAAGGAGATACCTTTATGGTTTGATGAAGGTCTAGCTTCTTTGACAATGAAAGAGTATAGTCGTTATGACAAAAGAGCATGGAAGAGAATCTTGAATGAAAAAATGCCATACCCTAAAAAAGAAGAATTAGTTACTTCAGCTCAATGGAATAAAGCGTGTAGTAGCTATTTAATAAACGATGATATTGTCGTTCCTTATGCAACTGCAAGACATATTGTGAAAAAGTGGTATGAAAAAGTCGGACAAAAGGGGCTTGTTAAATTACTTGATGGCATTAAGAATGGAAAACATTTTGATGAACTTTATGGAGAATGAATTAATGATTAACACCCCATACTGCCAAATCCAATACCTAAAAGAAAAAAACGCCATCCTTTGCACATGGAAACAATTTTGCAAAGGTGAGGACTATAAAGAACCATTTCTCTCTGGATTAGAGCTTATAAAAAAGCACAACATCACCACATGGATAACCGACACCACCAACGGCTTTGAAAATGAAGAGGTTGATACTGTGTGGTTACTACAAGAGATCATGCCACAGTTTATAGAGAGTAGCTTGGAGAAAATTGTCTTTATCATTGCTGAGGAGAGTTCTTTGATGGATGAGATATTGGGACAAAAAGAGGCTTTGGGGGAGTTTTTTGAGGTAGAGTTGGTGGATAAAATATGAAAATAATCCTCATCCGACACGCCAAAGTCCTACTAGACAGCAGACAAAAGATAACAGCCTCCCAAATGAACAGTTGGGTCGAAGCATACAACCATGCACTGATAGATAGAACACTACCTGGTAAAGAAGTTATCTCACTTATCAAAGATGCGGATATAGTACTAGCAAGTAGTCTTTTGCGTACTTCTGATTCTCTATCGGTTGTAGGTGTGGAGCCTATAGAGAAAAACAGCCTTTTTGATGAAATAGATTTGCCGGAAGCTAAAGGCACTTGGCTAAAGCTTTCTTCTAAAACTTGGCTATTATTACGCCTTATGATGCTCGCAGATTTTGGTAAAAAGTCTAAAGTCTATATAGAGGCAAAGCAAAGAGCTAAAGAGGCTATCGAGTATCTTATACATGTAGCAAACACGCATGGAAGTGTAGCTCTTGTGGGGAATGGTGGGATGCATTGGTTTGTGGGAAAGGAACTTCAAAGAGTTGATTGGAAGTGTGTGGAGAAGGATGGTGGGAGCAAAAACTGGGGGTATAAAGTCTATCATAAAAACAAAAGAGAGAAATCATGAAAACACTACTCACAGAGCCTTCCTGGAAAGAAGCCCTTGCCGATGAATGGGACAAGCCTTATATGCAGGCACTCGAAGCCTTTTTGGAGAAAGAGGAGGCGGAGGGGCGAGCGATCCTGCCGCCCAAAGCACACCGCTTCGAAGCCCTCAACACAACGCCGCTTCACAAAGTCAAAGTGGTCATCCTCGGACAAGAT
>JALSSQ010000168.1 GCA_026984165.1 Sulfurovum sp. | reverse complement strand
ACTTCCTGGACGTAAGCCGTCTCCTAGTGAGAAGGTTACATCATAGGTTTTCATGATTTCACAGATTTCTTCAAAATGTGTATTGAGAAAGTTCTCTTCATGGTGGTGTATCATCCACTTCGCCATAATAGCCCCACCGCGTGAGACAATCCCTGTCACACGCTTAGTAGTCATCGGCACATGGTGCAGTAACAAACCAGCATGAATGGTAAAGTAATCTACCCCTTGCTCTGCCTGTTCAATAAGTGTATCACGGAATACTTCCCATGTAAGGTCTTCAGCAATACCATTTACTTTTTCTAACGCCTGATAAATAGGTACAGTCCCGATAGGCACTGGTGAGTTACGAAGTATCCAGTCACGTGTGGTGTGGATGTTTTTGCCTGTACTCAAATCCATCACCGTGTCTGCACCCCAACGTGTTGCCCAGACCATTTTTTCTACCTCTTCTGCGATGCTAGAAGTGGTGGCTGAGTTACCGATGTTTGCATTGACTTTGACCAAAAAGTTACGCCCGATAATCATAGGCTCTACTTCTGGATGGTTGATGTTACATGGAATCACCGCACGCCCTGCTGCTACCTCTTGGCGTACAAACTCAGCCGTAATTTTCTCTGGCAAGTTCGCACCAAAGCTCTCACCTTTGAGTCGTGCTTCTCTCTCTTTGTCTTGAAGGTACTCTTCAGACATCGCTGCATTTTGGTTCTCACGCAGGGCGATAAACTCCATCTCAGGAGTGATAATGCCTTGTCTTGCATACCAAAGTTGAGAAACATTTTTTCCCTTTTTTGCTCTGAGTGGCGTACGCACAAGCCCTTTGGCTCCAGCTGTGACAAAGTCTAGTTGTTCATCTGTAGAGTAGCCGTTGTCCACAGGTGCCATAATACGCCCCTCATACTCTTCTACATCACCACGTGCCTTTATCCACTCTTTACGAATAGGGGTAATGCCTTCTTCAACGTTTATCTCCACATCTGGGTCAGTATATACACCTGAAGTATCATAGACACGCAGTTTTGTCTCATCACCAAGCAAAATTTCTCGCATTGGTACCCTAATATCTTTATGTATATCACCCTCTAAATAGACTTTAGTAGAGGCAGGAAAAGGCTCTCTAGTGAGCTCATCATTGGAGGTTGAAAATTTGTCTTTAAATGGTTTTGTCATGTTATATCTCTTATTATATAATAACGCTTTTTTAGCAAAGCTAAACAAAGCTACGTTGACACTGGGTCAACTTCAGCAGTTGGCTCATGCGACTGGTCGCATCAAAGCAAATGTGTTGTTATACGAAAAGAGAGAATGTAGTGGATATCAATGGATAAGCTCAATACTGAAAAGTATTCAAATTATCCATTGACTAGACTGTTAAAGTCTATGCAGTAACACTATTCTCTTCCTTACGCTGGTCCTAACCAGTTCAAGTTCAGCGGGACAAGCTATCTTCAGCTATCTCAGCCCTGAGGGGGTCAGGCACCAACGATACATTGCGATGCAACGTATCATTGAAGCCAGACCCCCGAGAGCGCCCCGAGAGGTTTGATACCACACTATAATCTAATTAAGATAAAATTACTCTTAATTGGAAAAAGTTTTCAGAATTAACAAATATAATGTCTGATATAATCGCACCAAAAAACATTAAAGGAGAAGCAATGCCAGCACTATTTGTACGTTTATTAAGTACTGTTGCAGATTCTCCTTTAGTCACTGTCAAAGCATGTCACTGTAACTGTTACTTTAAACTTAGAACAAAACTTGCTTTGCTCTTAAACCATTACATCCCTAGATGCCCGTTTTATACAACTTTTTATGCATTTAGACGTACGGGTGTGCATCCTCCTTTTACTATCCTTTCAAAATAAATAACGATCACTAGCAATTATTAACACACTATAAATATATCATGTAGGGTAGGCATGTATCGAAGTATATACCTTTGGATATTTGCCACCAAATATTTAGCTATGGTTATATATTGGTGGGTTGGAAAACACACCCTACGTATATTTATCATTCAAAGGATAAATAAATGTCACACAATTATATCGTAGGATTCCCACGTATTGGGGAACAAAGAGAACTTAAAAAAGCACTAGAACTTTACTGGGCAAACAAAACAGACTTTAAAGCCGTAGAAGAAGTAGCTTCTACGCTCAAAGCTAGACACTGGCACTACCAAAAAGAAGCAGGCATAGACTTCATCGCGTCTAACGACTTTTCATACTATGACAGTGTACTAGATACAGCTGTCATGTTAGGAGCTATTCCTGCACGTTTTCAAGGGTTAGAAAATGAAGCCCTCTACTTTTCTATGGCGCGTGGAAATAAAGATGCTGTCGCTATGGAGATGACCAAGTGGTTTAACACCAACTACCACTACATCGTGCCTGAGCTTTCACTAGAAGATAGCTATGCACTTAATGCTAAGAAAATAATAGAAGAGTACAAAGAAGCAAAAGCACTAGGTATTACCACAAAAATCAACCTCATCGGTCCTATCACCTTCTTGGGACTCTCTAAGCGTATAGACAGAGGAGATACCTATGAGTTGTTTGGGAAAATACTCCCTGTCTATGAAGCACTACTGACTGAAATCGCCAAGCTAGATGAGACGATTACTCTGCAGATAGATGAGCCTATTTTTGTCAAAGGTGTGGAGCCAAGGGTATTGAGTCTCATTAAGCCTTGTTACGATGCTTTGTGTACTGTCTCAGACAACATTAACATCATCGTCACCACATACTTTGAGCACTCTAACGAAGCTACTAAAGTACTGGTGCATACACCTGTATGGGGCATAGGGCTTGACTTTTTGTATGGAGAGAAAAATGTAGCAAGTTTGGAACTTATCCACAAGAGTGGTAAAAAACTTGTCGCTGGGGTTGTGGATGGTAGAAACATTTGGAAAAATAACATCGCTAAAACAGCAACTCTCTTAGAAAACATTGCCCAAAAAGTAGCAAAAGAGCACATCATAGTCTCTAGCTCTTGTTCACTCTTGCATACACCTTTTACACTCAAATATGAAGAGAAGATGGATGCAGAGATTAAAAACTGGCTCTCCTATGCGGTAGAAAAACTAGATGAAGTTGCCTTGGTTTCCAAAGTATTCTTTGGTGTATCATTGAATGATGCAGAACAAAAGGCATTACAAGCCAACGAGACAGCGAACAAAGAGAGACAAAACTCTCAACGCATTCATAATACTACTGTGCAAAATAGAGTTTCAAGTTTTACGAAAGTAGCGCGTGACGGTAAGTTCGAAGAGCGCATCAAATTGCAGCGAGAGCAACTAGGCTATAAAGATTTAGCGACAACCACCATAGGGTCATTTCCTCAAACCCCTGAAGTCAGAAAAGCCAGAGCAGACTTTAAGAAAGGTAACATCTCTGCAGAAGCGTATGAAACAGAGATGAAAAACTACATAGATGACTGCATAGCCTTTCAAGAAGCGTGTGGACTAGAAGTACTTGTGCATGGTGAGCCAGAGCGTAATGACATGGTGGAGTACTTTGGAGAGCAACTAGATGGCTATGGCTTTAGCCAAAATGGCTGGGTACAAAGTTATGGAAGCCGTTGTGTCAAGCCACCCTTTATCTACGGAGACATCAGCCGTCCTAAACCTATGACGGTTGAGTGGATGACCTATGCACAGTCCAAGACAGACAAAATCATGAAAGGGATGCTCACAGGACCTGTGACCATACTCAACTGGTCATTTGTACGTGACGATATGGCTAGAGGGGATGTCTCTAAACAAATCGCTGTTGCACTCTCTGATGAGATAGATGACTTACAAAAAGCAGGCATAAAAATGATACAGGTAGATGAAGCAGCCTTTAAAGAAGGCTATCCGCTACGTACAGAAAACATCGAAGACTATGAGAGCTGGGCAGTAAGAGACTTCAAAATCTCAGTCAGTACAGCACAGAAAGAAACCCAGATACACACCCACATGTGTTACTCTGAATTTAATGACATCATCCGCACCATTGAAGCGATGGATGCTGACGTAATATCCATAGAGACTGCACGTTCTGGTAATAAGTTACTCAAGATATTTAAAGAGGTAGGCTACAAACAAGAGGTAGGACCTGGTATCTATGACATTCACTCACCACGCATACCTAGTGTAGAGGAGATGGTAGAGCAGATAAAACTACTCCTAGAAGTACTCCCAAAAGAGCAACTTTGGATAAACCCAGACTGTGGGCTCAAAACACGTAAATACGAAGAGGTAAAACCTAGTCTTATCAATATGGTGAAAGCTGTGGAAATAGTAAGAGAAGGGTTATAAAACTTTGAGGGTGGATATAGAATCCACCCCTACTCTGTCTTCATGTCAACAAGTTCAGCAAGTAGTTCATCTACTTCTTCTTCGTCAAGCTCATTACGTCCAAGCTCTTCTACGATAGCAAAACACTCAGTACGCATCTCACGCATCTCTTCGAAGTCATCTTTTTGCTCTTTGGAAGCATTTTTACTTTTATCTATCGCAGCAAAAAGTTCATCTATGGCAGCTTCCAAGTCGGGAATGATTTCTCGTTCTAAAAGGTTTTTAAGTCTGTCGGCATTTGTCATTGGGTTTCCTAATATTTATATAGTCAGATTATAGCAAAATAAATGTACAATATCTCCAAAAAAAGGAAATACCCCATGTCACAAACACAAGAGACACCAAAAGAGAATCAACTAGATGAAAAATTTTTCGAGAGAGCAGATGCACACATCGCCCTAGCCAACGGACACATTAATGCGCAAGTACACCCAGGTTGGGCAAGCAACTCACTCATGTATGCTGCATCCCGCTTCAACGCCTGGGTAGCAGCAGCTGGCTTTAGCAACGGTGAAGATCTCGCCAAAGAGAAACAGGAGATCATAGACTACTTCACCAACCAATACAAACTCATGCTAGAAGAAAACCTAGACAACTACATAGAAAACTACGATATGTTTATGGGTGTCTCTAAAGAGATGGCGGAGAAAAAGTAAACGGATAAGATAAAGTTTCGCTTTAATTGTTGTTAGATATGTTTTGAAGGTTGATGCTGAACGAAGGAACATACACATAGAACGTGACTGAAAAGACGCCGACATTCAAAACGAAATATCAAATAATAAAAAAATTATTATACCAATAGTACTAGTTTGCTATAGATTTTATCGGAAGGTGTGAGTGGAGTGAGAGAGCGTACGTAGTAGTACGTGACCGAATGAAGCACCAAACTTCAAGATGAAGATGATGCTAAATAGGATGAAAACTAGTGGCAGCCGCAGCCTGTGCCGCAACTTCCCCCACCACTCGCCTGTGACGGTGCAGCTTGTGCAGCCCCTGCTCCAGTACTACATGCACTCACCCCTGGAGGTGTGGTCGGTTGTACTGCGGAGTTGTCTGCGCCACCTTCTGCATTGACTTTGTCGATAAATGCTAGTAGCTTAGATGCAGCTTCTTGGTAGCGTTTTGCTGTTTCTGAGTCTGGTTTGTGATAGGTGACTGGCATACCTGTGTCTCCACCTACTCTAATCGCTGGCTCTATAGGAATGCGTGAGAGCACATCGGTGTCGTACTCTTTGGCTACTGGTACAGTTGTACCCATACCGAAGATGTCTGACTCAGTATCACATGATGGACAGATGAACCCTGACATATTCTCTATGATACCCGCTGTTGGGATATGTAACTTTTGGAACATATCGAGTGAACGACGTGAATCATCTAACGATACCTCTTGAGGTGTTGTCACTGTGATACCTGCTGTTACTGGTACAGATTGTGCAAGTGTAAGCTGTGCATCACCTGTTCCTGGAGGCATATCTATCACGAGTACATCCAATTCAGACCATAAAATGTCTCTAAGGAACTGCTCAATAGCCTTCATAATCATAGACCCTCTCCAGATAAGAGACTGCCCTGGCTCCATCAGTGAGCCCATAGACATAATCTCTACACCATAGGCTTTAAGTGGCTGGACTTTGTTCCCTTGTATCTCTGGCTTTTGTCCATCTACACCCATCATGCGTGGGATGTTTGGCCCATAGATATCCGCATCAAGGAGTCCTACTTTTTTGCCCTGCATTGCCATAGCGATAGCAAGGTTTACAGAAGTGGTTGATTTACCAACCCCACCTTTACCAGAACTTACCATCACAAAGTTCTTCACATGTGGTGCAATGTTTTTACCACTTACAGAGTTTGACATCTGTTTAGGAGCCTGTGGTGCTTTGATATTGATACTGATATTGTCAAATCCGAGTTTTTGAAGCTCTTTGGTCGCCTCATCACGCAGTTGATTTTTTACCTCATCCGCAGAAGATGTGATGTCGATAGTCAACCCTACAGTTGTACCATTTACGAGTACATCTTTGACGAAACCAAAGGTTACGATGTCTTTCGTAAATCCTGGATATGTCACATTTTTTAATGCTTCAAGTACATTTTCTTGTGTCATTTTATTCCTTTTAATTAAGTAATTGTTATAGGGAGTTATACCAGCCAAATCTTAAATGAGGTTTAAATTTTAGTGTTTAATCAGAAATCAGACCTATTTTCTCTCATTAAAGGATTGATAAAGTATCGCTCGCTATAATTCGTTACTATTAGTTACATAAGAGATTGATTATACGAAAGGATAACGTGTCAGATACAACACTTATACTTCTCGCTGCGGGAAGTTCAACGCGATTTGGTAACAGTGTCAAGAAACAGTGGCTCTACAGTGGTGAGATTCCGCTGTGGTTACATGTGGCTAAACACTTTGAAGCCTCCGCTGACTTTGAAAAAATCATTATCGTCTCTAGCGCAGAAGAGATAGCTGCTATGCAAAACTTTGCTCACTACACCTATGTGCAAGGTGGTAACAGCAGGCAAGCTTCACTGAATAATGCACTTTCACACGTAAGCACACCTTATGTGATGGTTTCAGACATTGCAAGGTGCTGTGTACCTAGCGATATGATACAACGCATACTCGAAGCCAAAGAAGAAGCCTCATGTATCGTACCTGTCTTACCTGTGACCGACACACTCTACCTAGATGGCAAGCCTATAGACAGAGAAAAAACAAAAATAATACAAACCCCACAACTCTCCAATACCAAGCTACTCAAAGAGGCATTACAAACTGAAACACTCTTTAGCGATGACTCTTCTGCTATCGCTTCTTTAGGTGAAAAAGTACACTTTGTTGAGGGCTCGCCCAAAGCACATAAGCTCACTACCATTGAAGACCTACAAAAAGTAACCTGTCTCCAAGCACCCTCAAGCAAAACGCTTACAGGCTTTGGCATAGACATACACCCATTTGAAGCAGGCAAACAGATGATGCTGTGTGGTGTGCCTATAGATGTGGACTATGGCTTTAAAGCACACAGTGATGGGGATGTGGGTATTCATGCGCTTATCGATGCGCTTTTGGGTGCGGCAGGCATGGGTGACATTGGAGAGCTTTACCCAGACACAGAAGATGCTTATGCAGGAGCAGACTCCAAAGAGCTCCTGCGTGATACTGTAAAACGTATCAAAGGCTGTGGCTTTTGCATAGGCAACATTGACATGACCATCATGGCAGAAGCACCAAAGCTTTTACCATACAAAAAAGAGATGAAACGTCTCATCGCAGAGATTTTGGATATACGACAAAATTGTGTCAATATCAAGGCAACCACAGCTGAAAAACTTGGCTTCGTAGGACGAAAAGAAGGTGTGACTGTTCACGCCGTAGCAAATTTAACATACCTTAATTGGACAACTTTAACAACGGGAAACAACATATGAAAATCATCATTGTAGAAAATGAACTCTATTTGGCACAAAGTATTGCCTCAAAATTAAGTGAAAATGGTTTTGATACAGAAATATTTAGCTCAATCAAAGAAGCGATGAAAAGTAAGGGAGATGTATACTTGCTTTCTACCAATATGCCTGGTCAAGACACTACACCTCTTATTAAAGCATTTAAAGATAAAATCATTATTTTAATGGTGAGTTATATTAATAATGACACGGTCTCACAACCACTCAAACTAGGTGCTAAAGACTACATTGTAAAACCTTTTATGATAGAAGAACTGTTACGAAAGATAGAACATTATCAAGAGTATCAAGAGCTTAAAAAGCGTACTGAACTTTATCAGGAATATATAGAAAATCTTCTCAAAGACATTAAAACAGATAACTGTACAGAAAAAATATGTACCCCTCTTGTCATTGAAACGAATTACCAAAGACTTGTAGATAAAGTCGTCTTCAAATATGCAAAAGATAACAACAAACTTTTAACTTTTATCCCACTTACAGAAAAAACTTGGAAAGAAAAAATTATAAACAGCCCGTCAAAATCTGTTTTATATATTACTGAAATTCATACTCTTAAAAAAGCAGATAAAGAATATTTACTAGAATTACTAAAATCATATGAATTTATACTTTGTAGTACTGGTGAATTAGAATGTGAATTTGAAACAATCACACTCAACACTGATTCTAAACTCTATGACCAAAACGAGATTTTAACCATAGATGATTATGTGAAGTTTATCGTAAATTCTTTTCAATATAAATTTCCAGATACAGAACTTTCTAAAAAACTGGGAATCTCCAGAAAAAGTCTATGGGAAAAACGCAAAAAGTATGAACTCTTTAAAAAAAAATAGAAAGGGGCTAAAACATGTCAACACATAAATCACTCTATATTGATACCGAAGCACTTTCTACTCTAGCTTTAGTCCAAGCAGGGCTTATCTCACCTGTAGATAAACTTATGAATCAAAAAGAAGCCAAAGAAGTGGATGAAAATAAATTTTATAAAGGTGTGCCTTTCCCTTTTGCTTTTCTTCTTGCACCTACAGGTAAACAAAATCATCAGATCCTTCAAAGTCTAAAAAATGGTGAAAAAGTAAATCTTATCAATGAAGGCAAAAAGGTAGGAGAACTCACAGTAGATGAAACTTTTCAAATAGATCCAAAACAAAGACTTAATAACATCTATGGTACTTCAGATGCTACACATCCGGGTGTAAAAAATACAACTGCTAGACTAGGAAACATAGCTGTTTCTGGTGATTATACTGTACAGTATCCTCTTATAGATGACAATATTAAACGTATTCAAAACATGATAAACAGAACTGGTGCCAAATTTGTCTCCGCTATTATGCTAGCTGCAAACCCTCTAAACCGTGCTCATGAACGTATGATACGCCAAGCCATATCTGACAGTGATTTACTTATTATTTTTCTACGTAAACCATTTACCACAAAGGGGCTTCGTTATGACATCCGTCATAATGCACTTGAAACTTTTGTAGAAAATTTTTTACCACGTAATAAAGTACTCATCATACCTTTTGAAAATACCTATATTTTTGCAGGATACAATGAACTTATCGTTGATGCTCTTTTAGCTAAAAACTATGGATGTCATCAACTTGTTATAGGTAAAAACCATGGTGGCTTAGGGCTTTATTATGACCAAAACAGGCTTACTTCTGTGTTTGATCATTGCAAAGATATAAATATAGATATAAAAACAGTAGATGAATATGTATATTGTGATACCTGCAAAACATTGGTTAGTACCACTACCTGTCCTCATGGACAACACCATCATGTACATTATCATTCAGAATCTATTATGGCACTTATACAATCAGGGCTTATCCCACCATCTATACTCATGAGAAAGGAAGTGTCTGCAAATATTTTAGCAGCACTTTTCCCAGATCGCTTTGAAAATCTTCAAGAGATGCACTACTCTCTCATGCCAGGTTCAGGACTACTTGAACAACAAAGCGAAGAACAGTTCTACCTTAAACTCATCAAGCTCTACCAAACTTCATCACTCACATAGGAAAGTACATGACATTACAAAAACTCTTTTTAACCTTTGGTGGGGCAGGTCTAAGCCCCAAAGCACCAGGTACAGTAGGCACACTCGCTTCTCTACCTGTAGGTCTTGCCCTACTCTACTACTTAGGTATGGAGACACTTTTTATGGCAACACTTGCCATTACCATTATAGGCATATTTGAAATCACCAAATACGAAAAAACCACAGGTACGCATGACCAACAACACATCGTCATAGATGAAGCTGCAGGTATGTGGTTAAGCCTCATGATAGCCCATTCCACTGCCCTCACCATGACCTACCCCTACGCTGAAATACTCGCTATCATCTTCAGCTTCGCAGCATTCCGCCTCTTTGACATTTGGAAACCCTCCACTATTGGCTGGATAGACAGAGAATTAAAGGGTGGTATGGGTGTCATGCTCGATGATGTACTCGCGGGTATAGCTGGTGGGTTGTTGAGTGTTGTAATTTTGATGGGAATTGGGAAGTTGGTTTAGCTTTCTATCTTTCTAAATTTTTTTTTATAAATGTAAGATATTTTTCTATATCATCTAATTTATGTAACGCATCCTCACAGATAATAAGTGCATCTATCTCCTCATAATCATGTGCCAAAAAGTTTCTAAATGATGCAATCTTTGCAAAATCATACGCAAATTCTTTAGGAATAATACTATACTCACCCAAGGTATCTATGCTCCAACATCATCTCTGCAATAGCAATGCACCCATCACTTGCCAAATACAAGTAATGCAATACCGCCCCTTCAAACATAGGGTCATTTTTAAAACGTTCTTGACACTCTTCTTGATATGTTTGCAGTAAAGAAACATAGTACTGTACTCTTTTTATCTTAGCTTCTATTTTATGCTGCATCTATATATCGCCTAAAGTTTTTAAAATCTATGATTTCATGTTGTTTTTTGACTTCAAAGAGTGCTCTACTCTCATGGTCAACCAACACTATCCCTTTGTGAAGTATATTTTCAAGAAGATAGATATTTTTTACCCCATTCAACACTACCAAATCTACATCTTTTTTTAATGCTTTTTCAAGTTGATGGTGTAATTCAAGCCTCATATCCAAAGAGCTATCACGCAAATACACAGCGATGTCTATATCACTTTTTTCTGTTTGAGTATCTTCTGCATAGGAGCCAAACAAGTAGGCGAACTTAACAGTTTTGTTAGTCTCTAGTATGTTTGAGAGTTTTGTTTTCATTGGTTATTATAACGAAATGATATTAAGTGGGATATTGATTTTGTTTTTAGCAATGAAATATCTTTTGGAAGAATACATGTAAGGTTTAGTTCTTAAACCTAAATTTATACTAAATCACACTAGCCTTCAACTTCTCATATATTTTCTCCAAAAGCACAAATCCCTCCAAAGCCAAGGCAATATTTTCTACCCTCTCTTCTATCTCAAAAGGATATTCATGGGCTAGGACGTTGCGTATCTCTCTTAGTTTTTCCCACTCTTGTACACTCTGTAATATCTGCATCTTTTCAAGCATATGTAAAACATCTAGCATAGGAAGCTCAAAAGTGTCAATCTCTTTGAGTTCGTAGAGTACTTGCTTAAAAAGTTTTGCTCCTATTTTGTCTTGGAGTTTTCCAAAGTTAAACAAAAAACTATTGACAATACGTGTGTTTTCATAATTATCAAAAAAATGTATGTCTATTGTAGTCGACTGCAATGCCTCATAGTCTATGGTACAACCTACAAGCATCTTGTCTATATGCTCAAACATCGAAGAAAGCACTTCACTCATAACTTTACCCCTGTACTTAGTACTATCTTGTCAATAGCTCTATGCTTGTGTCTGTCAAACACCACATCTATTTTTTGTTCACCTATATCATGTTTGAGCTTGCTAAGAAAATCTACTTTTTTACGCATGAGGTTTTGCAGGTTTGGTGTACGCACATAGAGGTCTATGTCTCCTCCTCTTCTGTTGTCATCTACACGAGAGCCAAACAAATATATCTCACCCTCACCAAAAACGTCATGAAAATACTTTTTAATCGCATGGTATTGTGTAGATGTCAAACGCATGAAAAACCTTTTTTGTTTAATTATAGCATATTATGGTGAGAGCTTATTTGAAGAGAATAAAATCGAAAGGAATACATGTAAGGTTTAGTTCTTAAGCCTAAATTTGTACTAAATCACAACTTCTCCAAAATACAT
>JALSSQ010000167.1 GCA_026984165.1 Sulfurovum sp. | reverse complement strand
AGGCTGCCATGGATCATTATAAAAACATTAATGATCCACAAGAAGAAAAAGCAACAAATAAATCTGTACAAGACCTCTACTCTTACAATGGTGATCAAACACATTTCAATAAAACTGGTGCACTTAAAATTTCTGATATTATCAAAAAACTGGCGTGCGACCCTAAACTTTCTAATGCATCTGGATTATGTTTACAGTTTAAAGTTAAAGAATAGGGCTATAACTTCACGTGAAGTACTGCATTATCTATCTTCTGTAGTGCATGTCCTGAAAAATAAAAATTTTTTTCATACAATGCGCCGGTAGGAAATGTAATACGTCCATATTGGAAATAACGTGGATGCCAACGATCTTTAGGCGCACTAAAAACATCATGCCAAACCGTGCCATCATTACTGTACCAAATGTGTGCTTTTTGATGATGGTTTACACTAGAGGGCTCAACTGCTGTTGATATGATGGCACTCTCCCCTGCTTGTTCTGATGCCATAACAGAACCATGTAGTGCTTGCAAGGCTGTCTCTTTACCACTTTCTCGTTCTATTTTGTAAATATAATTTTGTTCATGTTCAGTATCTGTACCATACAGTATAAAATCTTCATAAAATAACAATGACACTGCCCTATACCTCTGTGCACCTTGCTTAAAAACGTTAAGCGTTTGAAACTTGTCATCACTGTAAGCAATGATACACTCCTCATCTCTGTCCCCTGTAGCCACCCATAGCCTGTCTGTATATTTGTCATAAAATACACCATGAATATGCCTAATGGTATTGGGCTTAAAAGTATAACAAACTTGCCAACTTTTACCATGGTCTTCAGACTTATAGATAGACACTTCAGATCTTACTGTATCTGCAAAACGCCCATTAAGCACATACTCTCCAAAATAGAGCACCCCATCCTTATCTTTACAGATATGCAATGGTTTATTACCACGTACTATGTCAAATGTTTTCCTATAGTGCTTACTTCCCTTTTGAGCAAGAAAAATACCCTTTTTCGCACTTAATACACGATTGCCATTATCTAAGAGAAGCATTGTTGCAGGCTCTATACGCAATAGACGACTAAGCAATCTGCTTGTGTTTGCAATCAACGTATAAAAACCATCCTCAATCATACCATCTAATTCAAAATCTTTGCCATCGTTGTGGCTATGGTATATCTTATAACCTTTGGCAATATAAAGCTCATTTTTATCACGATACAATGCTTTCGCCCGTGCAATATGCCCTAATGTAATTTTCATCCCAGTTTCACCTTAGCAGAGATATCCCAATCTATCATCTTATCTGCTTCATCTATACTGATAAAATCATATTCTTGTATTAGACGTTCAAGTTTTTTCAAAGCACCTCCAAGTCCATAATAGGATTTAAATTTTCGTACCATATTTAATCCTTCCATCATCGGCTGCTCTGGATCAAAATCTCTAGGATGCAGATAGGTCATCACGTACTCTGAGCGCTTCATAAAATATGAAATCATGCTATATGGCAGCAATCTAAAATAGCCACCTCCAGAAAAGATAATATTTTTTCCTGCTATAGGATATAAATTAATAGGAAACTCTTTTAATGTAACATTTTGATACTCTATCCATGCCGGCTGTGCATGACCAAAACTCTCCAAACCGCCGTGCGCACGTTTGGCAGGAAAAATAGAACAATCTATCTCTATCCCCTGCTTTACTATCTCTTCAAATGCCCAAAGATTTTCATCTATAATAGAAAATCCGGGTGCTCTGTATGCTCGAACCTTTTTGCCTGTAAGCGCTTCTATAGATCCAAGTGAACGTTCAAGATCTTCTTTAAAAGTTTTTTTATCAAACTCATAGGCAAGCTGATGCATATCTGAGTGCGTTGCAATCTCATAACCAAGTTCTGAAATTTTTTTCACAATATGAGGATATTTTCTAGCTACCCATCCTATAACAAAAAAAGTAGCATCTTGCTTATTGTCTTCAAGCAACTGAAAAATTTTATTCATATTTTGTTCAAGCCTAGGCTCAAAAGCATGCCACTGTTTTTCTGTTTTGCATGCATCGTTATCAAGTATATGAAACCAATCTTCTATATCGAAGGTTAATACATTCATACCTTATCCTTTGTTGTGTCAAATGTCATTTTCTCTTTTCTAAAATTTGGATTTATGAATTTTTTCGCACCTGCTACAAAACCTGCCAACATTGGTAAAGGATCGCTCCATTCTCCATCTTGGTATTTCATCTTTGAACCAAAAAATGCAAACCAATTTGGCTTTGCACTAAAACGGTTTGCGTTATCGCTATATAGAAACCACATTACATCAAGTGCCAACTGTCGTAAAACAAGTCCCGAGGACGATGTATAAGAAGAAACAGGCATTCCCATCTCCTGCTCTACTATCATCTGAGCATAATCTACACCAGATTCCATACCCGCCTTGATACTACCAGTAATTCTAGCATTTATCTCCATGAGTTTATAAGAGCCGTCTCTTGGATCTTCAATAGAGTCAAAATCAGCAAAACCAACCCATCCGATTTTATCTGCTACTTTGGTAGCATATTCTACCAATGCAGGAATATCTACGATCTCTCCACAACTTGTTGTCCCTCCTGTGACAGGAAAATAACGGTGTTTCACAAAAGTAGAAGCCCCTTTAATGCTGCCATCTTTGTCTCTAAAAATTTGACACTTAAACTGTCTTCCTCCAGGAGGAATAAACTCTTGTAGAGTAGAGGCACCAAATTTCTTTTTAATTTGTGCATAGTGTTGCTGAAGCTCTTGCATGGTTTCAACTTTTGTAATCCCTTTTGCTCCTGCACCAACATTAGGCTTAATCAATGCTGGCAATCCACAATATGCTACTGCATCTTCCAAACTTACTTTCTCTAAATCTGCTGTTTTCGGATGGGGTACACCCACCTCTTTAGCTACCTTCATTGTAAGATTTTTATCATGTCCTTGTATAAATATATCATAATCAGGCACAGCAATTTTGGCATATTTTTCAAGTGATTTCTTATGTTCTCCTAAAATAGTCGCACTGTCATCAAAAAGAGGAATCACAATATCATAATGATGATGCGACAAATGTTCATGCAAAAATGCCAAAAAAGCTTCAGGCTCATGTGATGGACTGGGTGAGAGTATCTTTTTATGAGGAAACCTCGACACCCATCCATAAGAGAGTTTTTCTTCACAAAGAATAGTAACATAATGCCCATTTTTTCTTAATGATTTGGCAATAGGAAGTACTTGAACAGTATGTCCATCAACCAACAATACTTTGATCTGTTTATGCATTATGTTCCTTTTGTACTTTTTCTAATACCGCAATCATCTTCTTTGCCAAATGTTTTCTATCAAATGCTTCAGCCAATTTGTCACATCCATTTTGCAATGCTTCATAGGTTTCATTCGATGATGAAATCTGTTCTAATGCCTCTAAAAATTCTTTTTTATTTTCAGGTTCAAAAGCAATACCTGCACCATATGTTTGGACAATATCTCTTGCTTCACCCTCTACTCCCAAAAGCATCGGTTTTCTCATTGCTGCGGATTCAAATATCTTTGAAGGGATTAATGATGCATGAATAACTGTCTTGGTCAAAGGTACCAAAGCAACATCTATAAGAGAAATATAGCGTTTTACTTCACTCTTTGGTACAGGATCTAAAAATGTAACATTTTTTAAACCCAATTTTTTAGCAAGTTTAACAGTTGCCTCTTTTTTGGCTCCTGTACCTACAAACAGAAAATGTACTTTATCATTTTTTACTTCCTGTATTGCATCTATAATAAACTCAAGTCCATGTGCCATACCATGCGTACCAATATAGCCTATCACAAATTTATCTTCAAGTTGTAAATCTTTTATAAGCACACTATCTTTTTCCATAGGTTCAAAAAGATCCATATTTGCACCGTTGGTAACAATATCAATCTTTTGCGCATCAATACCACGAGAAGAGAGATTGGCTTTCAGTCCTTTGGTTACTGTTACAATATGTGTTGCTTTTCTATAAAGACATAGCTCCATTTTGGTTAAAAAATCAAGCAAATACCGCTTTTTAATGGCACCATGATCCTTAATCCCTTCTGGCCAAAGATCACGCAATTCAAAAACCCATGGTTTTCTTTTTACTTTTGCCAAGGCACATCCACCCAAAGTAGTAAACAGTTGTGGGGAAGTAGCTACAATCAAATCTGTTTTTACAAATAAACCTGCTATAAAAGCAGAAAATGCATAACTTACATAATCAAGAATTCTTTTTATAACACCTTTGTTTTCTGTCATGTAACTCCATACACGAATCACCTTGATACCATCCATCATCTCTGTTTGATAGAGCTTATTTTTGTAGCCTTCATATGTCTCACCAAATGGAAAATTGGGTGCACAGGTAATGACAGTTACCTCTACACCTTGTTCTACCCATGCTTTACAATGCTCATAAGTTCTACTTGCAGGGGCATTGCTCTCTGGTGGAAAATTATCAGTTAAAAATAGTAGTTTCATTTAATTATTATCTCCATTGTTGATATAAAATCTGTTTCCAGTATGGCAACCATACTTTCTACTCTTTTGTTAAATCCCAATGCATAATCATATCTCTTCATATAAATATTTTTAATACCCTTAAACACTATACGTACTTTATCTGTTTCAATAATATTGTTTGTTAAATCGACATGTACATTGGGATGAAAATGTAAAAAAGAGGTGATTTTTGATGCTTTCTTCCCGTCTATGTTATCTTTTATTATAATAGACTTTTCTTCAAAAAACCATGAACGGGTGTGCAAAATACCCTCTTTTTTATAGGCATCATGTGTCACCAAAATAGATAATCTATCTTCTTTCGTATTTACTACATGTGCACGATTTGCAACACGAAAGCCACCCCACATTTGACTTTGATCTTTTTGATTAATCACTACGGTATTATGTGCAAAAGCAGACCGTTCATACTCTCTAATGCTGTTATTTTCATACGTAGAAAGCCCTGTATCTACAAGCAGAGGCGAACCATCAATATAAAGTTCAAAATGTCCTATATCACTATGTGCATGTCCTGGGATATAATCTGGACCAATATTGCCTATATCGACCAAACACTCATATCTATCCCTTTCTCTTTTTCGATATCCTGATGCACCTAATTGACTTTTTTGCCATGATATATGTAAATCCTTTGCATATTTGTACAATACAACATTGTTTGGCGCAATAGATTCAGCAGTATCATTGAGTCTAGGCAAATCACCATTGCGATAAGATATAACTTCAAGCCAAGAGAGCATACTGCTTGCTTTTTCTTTTAGAAATTTCAAGAGATTGTCTTCTTTCCACTTATTGTGTTCAAGCAGATTGATTATATCTAAAAGACGATGCAACATAATTTGATGATACATAGGAGAAAGCTCAAAATGTGCACCATCTTCAAGAATCTGTTCATCTAATTCTTCATATAAAATATTTGTTGCATGCCTATATAACTGTTCATCATGAAAATAATATGCACCAAAGAGAAGAGAAAAACCGTTTTCAAGCAAATGATTGCCTAAAATATGATATTCAATATTTTGCAGTAAGACTCGATACTCAGCATAAACAAAATCCTCAATCTCTTGATCTTGAATCTGATATTTACAAAGAAACTTGATAAAATTAACTGTTCTAAGTGAAATAGGAAAAGGCATCTTTTTACCTCTTATAGATTCAGGATAATGCATAAAACTTTTTATAAGCTTCAAACCTTGCTCTTTGGTCATACTCTTTTGAAGCAAAAAATCAAAATAGGTAAGATTGTAATTCCATAGTTTTCCCAAATCATGATAATTCCAATCTATCTTATTTTGTGCAAAAGTATGAGACAGTCCAATAAATGTAAATGTTGAAGGTGCTTCAAAAGTCTCATAAGCATCTATCCATGTGTGAGCATCTATATTGCTTGCCTTGATATTTTTAACAGGCTTTAAAGAGGGGCTTAAAATACTGACAAATCTGTTGCGAAACAGATAATAGATTCTATAAAAAATCTGTTTGGCTTTAAGATATTTTATAGTATTCAAAATTCTTATAAATTTGCGCACGATTTGTTTCCTTATACTTAAGCTATACGGCTAAGATGTCTGTAACTAAGTTCCAGAGACATAAAGGCAAATAGCTTACCTCCAGCATCTATTTTACCAGAGAGATGATCTTTATAGAGCGCTTCTATGACACCTATATCTAACACATCTTTTTGTACCGAATTAGCTATAAGATCCATCATTATCTCTTTAAATTCGTCTCTTAACCATCTGTTCATTGGCATTTCAAATCCCACTTTTTTACGATAGATATTTTCATGGGGAATGTACTTTTGGGCTATCTTCTTAAGTAAATACTTCATCTGTTTGTTTTGTACAAAAAGCGTTTCATCAATAGAAGCAGTGTATTCAACTAACTCATGTGCCAAAAAGGGTACCCTGGCTTCTATGGAAGCACCCATAGCTGCCCTATCACCATTACTTGTGAGCAAATCATTAGGCACTCTGTCTTTAATGTCTCTATCAAGTGCCTCTTTAAGTGTCATTGCCTCTGATTGAACTACCTGATGATGCAATAATTTTTCAATCAATGGTGGTTCAAAAAGTTGTGCTGTTCCATAAAAACGTGGATTAGATAGCAGATTGTAAACAAAAAATGCTTTTCTGCTGTCTGATGCAAAAAGCTTGGAGATGGGTTTAGCAAATGGTTTTAAAAGACCAATATATTTATAAGCTTCTTTAGCATACAAAAAACGTTTGTAACTTGCATATCCGGCAAAAAGTTCATCAGCACCTTCTCCTGCCAACATAACTTTATATCCGTTATGCTGTGCAAGCTGTGCAAGCTTATGGAGCATCAATGCTGAGGGATTTGCTACGATATCATCTTGCATCGTAATCCAGCTTTGCATCTCATCTACAAATTCACGTCCTGTTAACATTACTTCATGATAACGAAGATTATAACGCTTTGCAATAGCTTTTGCATAAGCAGATTCATCATAAGCTGGGTCTTCCATAGCTACAGTAAAAACTTCTAAATTCGGCTTGTACTTTGCCGCAATCGCTGTTATCAGACCAGAATCCACACCCCCACTCAAAAAACTGCCTACAGACACATCAGCAACCAATCGCTCTTTGACAGATGTATGCAAAAGTGACTCTATATCTTCTAAAACTGTGTTCTCATCTTGTTGGCTATTTTGCAATTTGCTTCTTTGCCACCATTTCTCTTGTTTGCTGATATATTCACGTTGTGTATCAAAAGTAATAAAACTGCCTGCTTCAAGCTCTTTAATATCATCAAAAATCGTTTCGGGTGCTTTAAATGCACGATTGAGATAATATCCCCACAAGACATCTTTATTCAAATTTTTTTGCGAAAAAAGTGTCAATGGTGTTATCGTAGAAGCAAAAGCAAATACCTCATCATTATCTATATAGTAAACTTGTTTAATACCTATGCGGTCACGACATAAGGTCAATTTCTCTTCATGTTTATCATAATGTGCAAAACCAAACATCGATTTTGTCTGATGCAAAAAATCAAATTTGTGTTTTGCAAACCCCTTCAAAAGCACTTCTGTGTCTGAATCATACTTATAATTTTCATGTGGGTCTTTAAGTATTTTATAGTTATATATTTCTCCATTAAACACAATGATACTCTGCTCATCTTCCATAGGCTGTGCAGCATGTTCCAAATCGATAATAGAAAGCCGATTATGATAAAAATCGAAATTATCCTTGATGCGTTTATGTCCAAATGCATCTGGTCCACGCTGATGTTGTGAAGTGCGCACAAGTGTTTTAAATCTCTCTTTTTGAGAAGCATTGACTCTTTTTTTATAATAAACACCAGCTATTCCACACATATATTACTCCTGCCTATCAATAAGATCTTCACTATAGTGCTTCATATCAAGTTTTTGAATACAAAAAATATGTTTATGTCTTTGTGTATCTTGGATTGTATCCACAAATTGAATCTCAAATTCAATTTGATTTTTTGTGCGCTCCTGCATCTGCCTAATCATTTCTGATACATCGATTTGTTCTTGCATATCACTTTGTAGATACAAAATAGCCTTTCCAGGAGTATCCTGATAAAATTGTGCCTTCTTTATGGCATCATAATTGCTAAAGTGTCCAGAACCTATAGAGAGAATAGGTATCAATGTTTTCTCCTTAGTGACTAAAAAATCTTGCATTCTTCCTTGCAAACTACTAGCTGAATGCACAACCTCCGTCCTTTCTATATAGGCTGTTTTCCCCAAAAAATCACCTGTTTTATAATTGATGTAGGGCATAACAAAATTATCAAAAGAAGTACCTACAATCTCTTGCTTATGACTTGTTACCAAGCCGTATGCATTTAAAAATTGATAATCTTTTTTCTCTTCTCTATAGGCAAATACAACACGCTCTGTATGCCCATATTGAGAGATAATCTTACTTTTTGGAAAAAATGTTTTTATCTCATCTATATGTTCCCAGGAAACACTCTCCGAAGTAAGCATCACACCCTCAACATTCTCCATATGCAAAATATCTACACTGCGACATGCTCGAATAAACAGCATCACTGCACTGGGGAAACCATAAAACACTTTTGGCTTCCAGTGCATCACTTCATTATATATAGCTTCAATATATTCTGTTTGCAAATGATTGATTGAGAGCAAAAGATAATTATCAACATTTTGATATTCCCACAGTTTACCAGTTGATATATCAAAATTTCCGCGCCCCTGAAGAGAAACAGCATGTTCTCTATACCTATACCCCAAAAGCGAAAAAACATAGTTAAAATAGACCTTTTCTTTAGCTCTTGAAACAGAAAGAGGTGCATAAAGTTTTGTAGGAACAGAAGAGCTTCCACCCGTATAATATGCTATTGGCTTATCTGCGACATCTGTATAAAGTGTATCTATTTTATCACGTATAATCTCTTTTGTAAGATGGGGCAAACTATTTAAATCAGAAAAGTCTTTAAAATGACTTACATCAAACCCATATACCTGAAATAACTCCTGATAATAGGGTACATGATCTTGTGCAAACTGTAGGGTCTCTAATGTTTTGTTGTATTGATAATCAAGCTGATATTGGGTATCTTTTTCCAAAAAATCATACAATAGCTTTTGATGCTCCCTATAAGCACTTCCGAACCTGACAGATAAAGGAATATTCCCATAAATACCGCCTAAAAATGATTTAACACTTTGAGGTAATTTGTAATAACTTTGCTGATATTTATGTAATATACTATCAAAATCCATTTATGTCCTTTTTTTGCTATCAAAAGTGTATCCAATTTTTGTCAAAAAATTGTCAGTCTGTTTTTCAGAGTCATACTGTGCAAATGCCTCTAAGGCATTTTGGTGTAATAATTGATAACTATCTTCATCAATAGAGACAATTGCATCATAAAGTTGTTCTGTACTGCCCACATCTATCAACAATGCATTTTTTTTCTCATCACACATCTCTATAATACCTGGCAACTTTGTTGCAATAACAGGCATACCTGCAGCAAATGCCTCTATAATTACACCTGGATAGCCTTCTCTATAAGATGGCAATACCAGTACATCATACGCTTCAAGGAGTGCTGGTACTTCATGAGGTGCTACAACACCCATATACTTCACACCCTGTGATTTGAAATAGTCTGCATTATATTTTTCATCAATTAACGGACCATACAAATCACACTGATACTCTTCTGGTAATCTTTTGGAGGTTTCTACAATTTCATCAATACCTTTTTCTTTATTGATTGTACCTAAATAGATAAATTTTTTACGAAATTTCCTTGTTTTGACATTTTGTATAGCAGCTTCTCTCACATTGGGAAACCAATAAGTATGTTTATTGTATGTAATAAATCTTTCAACCAAAAATTTTAATTCAAAAAATACTGTATCGGTATGTTGCAATATTTGTCTCGCAAGCCATTGCTTCAATGGATTTGCACTATCATAATAGTCTCCAAAATCACCGGCAAAAAGACGAATACTGGTACGTTTTTTACATATTTTTGCCACCAGTAGAACCACTGGCGCCAAATAATAGAAACTATTGTGCGTTCCATGCAACGAAATATGATCATATTTGCATCCTTGCATCACAATACTCTTGATACTTCCTAAAAGTGTACGCAGGCTACCACCATTGTTTGCCTTTAGCGTATCTATCACATCAAATGTTATATCACGTGAGTGAAACTCTTTAATAAGAAGTTCAAAAAGTACCGTAACACCCCCTCTGTCATTGGCATCAAATTTATTCTGTCTTGCACCGATAAGTAATATATTTTTCATTTGTATTCTTTTTTTTGATACTTCTCAATCAAATATTTTTTCTTCTCTTCAGGGTTAAGATGCTTTGTCATATCATATTTATTTTTATTTTTTTCTACATACTCTTCAATAGAACAGATATATTTAGCCAAAACACCAGCATACACACTGTTGGATTTTACACTACCCTTAACGACACTTCGTGCACCAATAATCACATTATCACCAATAGTTGTACCAGGAAGTATCATAGCATCCATGCCTATAAAAACATTGTTACCTATAATAATTTTACCAAAAAGGTCCGCTTTTTTATATTGAGGATAGAGTATACGCGGTACACGCATACCACCATCGTGTGTTACAAACTTTACGCCACTTGATGTCGTGACATCATTACCCATTTCTATCAAATAAGGTTCACTTCCCCATGATCTTGTCATAAAGTCACATCTTTCACCAAATTTTACACCTAGTTCTTTTGCTAGCCTTGTTTTCGAGATCATACGTTCATAAATAGCTCTATAAATAAATTTTATTTTATTCCACATCTTCTTACTCCTTATTTTATAACTGTATCAATAATATCTTCCCATACTTTCACAATAGTCTCTATATGTAATGTTTTCTTAATAGATATTGCATGTTGAGCCAACAAAGCACTTTTTTGGGGAGTATTTGCCAAATGATTCATGGAGTGCGCCAAAGCATCTACGTCATTGGATTCAACCAATATACCATCCACATTAGGTGTAATAATCTCCTTAGGACCTGTAGGACAGTCAAAAGCAATACAGGCGCACCCATATCCCATCGCCTCACATAGTCCTCCTGGAAAACCTTCTGAACGTGATGAAAGCACAAATATAGTACTTTTTTTGTAAAGCATTTCCATATCTTTTACCAATCCCAAAAGCTTCACACGATCTTCAATACCCAATCTTTTGATTTGCCTTTCAAGATTTTTTCTTTCATCTCCTTCTCCCGCAATATTCAACTGCCAATCATTCAAACCAGATTGTGCAAATGCATCCAAAAGCATATCAAAACCTTTTACAGGATGTAAACGTCCCACACCTAAAATAATTTTTTCACGCATAATATCTTTGTGAGTATTTTTGAGCACCAAAGGATTTGGAATAACACTCACCGATTGGACATAGTGGTATTTAGGCAAATCTTCTTTTGTAAGCAGAACCAAATGTTTTGCCAAAGGATAAGATATCCGACGCAACACTCTCCACACCATTGCACCTACTGCACCTCTGCCTTCAGTAACAGAGCGGTGATAACTGCTATGCTCCCACAAAATGGATGGGATATGTGCTAAATATGCAGCGATTGCTACCAATACATTGGTTGCACCTATCAGACTAATTGTGATATCTGTTTGGTTATTTTCCAAATGGTTTTTAATCCAGTTGATTTGCTCGATGACTGGTAAATGAAACCATTTTTTTCTCTCTTCGCTTGTGTCTCTTTTTTGAATTAATTGTATCTGTTTAGGTAACTCAAAAAGCGATTTTTTGTCATCAAGTGTCAAAAGCGTGATTTTATATCCTCTGGTAGATAAAGCAGAAGCCAGCGTTACCAATATCTTCTCTGCTCCTCCCATATGTCCCAATGAGTGTATCACAAATGTCACTCTCATCTATTTCTCATCCTCAGGCTGCAAAGAAAAAGTATTCTTGCCATCATTGACTATTACTGTACAGTAATATATCTTACCTCTTTGCTTAGATCTGTACAGATGT
>JALSSQ010000166.1 GCA_026984165.1 Sulfurovum sp. | reverse complement strand
TGAGTGTAGGCACGCCTCCAGGGCAGGCAGGCAACCCATTTAAGCGGCAAGGAAAATTGCTGGCAAAAGCAAGAACCGAGAAAAATATTGATTATACAATTGTTGCACCTATGCAAGGCAACAGTGATACTATTGCAGTAGGAGGCAGAAGTCATTGGATCCCTATTATACCTGGCACAGATTTGGCCTTTGTAATGGGAATACTGCAAGTGATTATCAATGAAAAACTCTATAATGATACTTATTTGAGAATTCCAAGTGAAAAAGCAAAAGTGGCTCTAAAAGATGCCTCTTGGACTAATTCAACTCATTTGGTCATACAAGATAAAGAAGGGTCTGGAAAAATTCTAAGAGATGGTAAAATACCTTTGGTGTTGGATGCAAGTGACAACACGCTGAAGCCTTCAGACAGTGTTACTCAAGCAGTGCTTGACTTTAAAGGAGAGGTAGAGTTTGGAGGAACGACCTATACAGTTAGAACAGCTTTTAATGAGCTTAAAGAGAATGTAAATGAACTGTCCCTGGAAGAGTATGCCAAAGAGTGTGGTGTAAGCGTTCAGAAGATGAAAGATGTAGCAAAAGAGTTCACCTCTCATGGCAGGCGTGCAAGTGTTGATTGTCATGGTGGAACTATGCATACAACTGGTTTCTATACAACCTATGCCGTAATGATGTTGGGAGCCATGATAGGTAATCTCAACTACAAAGGCGGTATGAGTGCAGGTGGTGGAGCTTACAAAGATTTTGTAGGCAAGCGTTATAATCTTTTTGCATATAAAGGAAAAAGTAAAATTCATGCAACAAGAATTGATAAGACGCGTATGGCGTATGAAAAAACCAATGAATTTAAAAAGAAAGTAGCAGCAGGTGAAAACCCATATCCTGCAAAAGATACTTGGTATCCATTTACTAATGCTCTAGAGAGTGAAGTGATTACCAATAGTGCCAAGGGTTATCCGTATAAATTAGATTGTCTGCTCGCATTTAATACCAACTTTATGTATGGAACATCCGGAGATGAAAACCATGTCAAAGAGCTAATCAGTGATCCAAAAAAATCGATACCTTTATTTATAGCGGTAGATCCATTTATTAGTGAAACTTCTAAATATGCTGACTATATCATTCCTGATTCTGTGCTTTATGAGACATGGGGTGTGGTGCATGTATGGGCAGGTTATCAAACCAAAGCCAATACTTTAAGATTTCCAGTAACCAAGCCAAGACAGGCAGCTTTTAAAAATGGTGAACCAATAGAAATGATCAGCTTTATTATAGCATTGGGCAAAAAGATGAAGCTACCTGGATTTGGAGAGAAAGCACTTAAGGGACAAGATGGAAAATGGTATCCATTTGAGAAGGCAGAAGATTTCTATCTTAGGGCATTTGAAAACATTGCCATGGATGGCAAACCTGTGCCTGATGCCAGTGATGAGGATATTGTGCTCAGTGGTGTTGAGCCATATGTCCAATCTCTAAAGAAAATTTGTGGTGTAAATTGGAGAAAAACAGCATATGTTATGGCAAGAGGTGGTAGGTTTGAAGATATTGAGCACAGCTATAAGGGTGAATTTATGGCACATCAATATAAAAAGCCAATACAGGTTTACAATGAAACCGTAGCCATGAATAAAAATTCTATTACAGGTAAAAGACATAGTGGAACAGTTAAGTTTTATAAACAAAGAGTTGTAAATGGAGATACTTACGAAAAATTATACCCTAAAGAGAAATTTCCACTTACAGCCTTCTCATTCAAATCAAATGTTTTGGCTACACCAAATGCATCTAGCAAGATACTAAAAGACATACGATATACAACTTATATAGATATCAATCCAAAAACAGCTGAAAAGTATGGTTTGAAGCATGGTGATTATGTAAAAGTTTCTTCTAATGATGGCTATACTGAAGGATTTTTAAGATTACGACATGGTATTCATCCAGATACTGTAGGAGTGGAACAGGGCGATGGAAGAAGAGGCGAAGGTGCCGTCGATATAGAGATTAATGGCAGAGTGATTAAAGGATCTATTGCAAAACGATCCGGTGTATTTTACAATAAAATAGGACTCTCAGACCCTAGCAGACCAGGATCTTTAAATACAGATTTTGTTTGTGGGTCTAATGTTAGGCAAGCTATTCCCGTTTTCATAGAGAAAGCTGAATACAAAAGAACATGAAATATGTAAGTCTTTAAGGGTGTGATACTTTTTCACACCCAGATCTGTATTGTATTTGACCTTATTCATTCCAATATTATCTATATTTTGATACTCTTATGTTAGATGAAAAAATAGGATTATTATGCTTATAGATGGACACGGAAGAGTGGTTGATTATCTTCGTATCTCTTTGACTGAGAGATGCAATTTTAGATGTCAGTATTGTATGCCTGAGAAGCCTTTTTCTTGGGTGCCTAGAGAAAATCTACTCTCTTTTGAGGAGCTTTTTTCTTTTGTCAAAGTTGCCATAGATGAGGGGGTCAGAAAGATTCGTCTGACAGGCGGTGAGCCTTTGTTAAGAGAAGATTTGGATAACTTCATTAAAATGATTCACAATTATGCTCCTGATATAGATTTGGCACTTACTACCAATGGATTTTTGTTGCCAAGTGTAGCCCAAAGGCTCAAAGAT
>JALSSQ010000165.1 GCA_026984165.1 Sulfurovum sp. | reverse complement strand
CATATCATAACGATAGCAATAATAGGCAAACCTTTCAAACCCTTTTATCCCATGAAACAGATAATCTGTTTGCATCTTTTACTCCTTTATGGAGTGCCAAATGTTTTTGAACTTATGCAGTGACTAGAGAAATGATACACTTATGCTATAATTCCACCAATACAAAACAAGGTCACCACGTGGAAATCAAAACACAAAAATTCATCCTAAAACTCTTCCCAGAAATCATGGTCAAAGGCTCTTCTGCTAAGCGTCAGATGGTCGGACAGCTATACAACAACCTGCTTACGATGCTTGGTCGTTTTTCTGATGAGATAACGGTAAAGAAGTTTTCAGACAAGATAGAAGTGGTGAGTCCTATAGCTTATGTCGTAGAAGTACGCCAGCTACTACTGGATACACCTGGTATAGAGCAGGTACTTGAAGCGCTACAGTTTGACAACATGCATACCCTTGATGAGATGAAGGTCAAAGTAGGTGAAGTGATGCACAAGACAATAGAAGACAAAACCTTTGTCGTACGTGCCAAGCGTACTGGCAGCCATGCCTTTCGCTCAACTGAACTAGAGCAAACTGTGGGTGGCTATATGCTGGCAACCTACCCTAGCAAAGGGGTTGATCTGCATAATCCAGAGGTAACGATACGCATCGAACTTATAAACAACCAGCTTAACATCATCACCCAAAAATACTTGGGGCTTTCAGGCTTTCCTCTGGGTACACAGGGAGATATCCTCTCGTTGATGTCTGGTGGATTTGACTCTACTGTCGCAAGCTATCTTACCATGAAACGGGGTATCAAAACACACTTTATCTTCTTCAATCTTGGTGGTGTGGCACACGAGATAGGGGTAAAACAGGTGGCGCTTTACTTGTGGAGTAAGTTTGGCTCATCGCATAGGGTGAAGTTTGTCTCTGTGCCTTTTGATGATGTGCTTACAGAGATCTTTCGCTCTACCCACGAGAGCTATATGGGAGTCACCCTCAAACGCCTCATGCTTTTAGCAGCCCAAAAAGTAGCCAATGAGATGCAGATAGATGCCCTGCTTACTGGTGAATCTGTCGCACAGGTAAGCAGCCAGACACTACGAAACCTAGCACTTATAGACCAAGTGACCAACAAGCTTATCTTGCGACCACTGGCAACCATGAACAAGCCAGAGATTATAGAGATAGCCAACAAGATAGGCACAAGACATTTTGCAGAGAGTATGCCTGAGTATTGTGGGGTGATTTCTAAAAACCCTATTACCCATGGGTCGTACAAACGTATGGAACGTGAAGCAAAACGTTTTGACTACAAAGTGTTAGATAAAGCCGTAGAAGATGCCGTGAGTATCCATGTAGATGATATACTCGATGACGTGACGACCAATACAGCCATAGAAGTAGTCAAAGAGCTCAATGATGATATGATAGTCATAGATATACGTGCAGAAGATGACACCATAGAAACAAGCTGTAAAAGTATCAAGATACCCTTTCACAAACTTAAATCTGAATTTAAAAAGTTAGATCAAAATAAGGAATACCTACTCTATTGTGAAAAGGGGATTATGTCTCAGTTGCATGCACAGTACTTACGTGATGCCCAAGATGCGAAGAATGTAAGGGTTTACAGACCATAAACCCTTCTTGTTAGCCGTGTATTGGCAGACCTGCTTTTTTACAGAATTTATTTTCTCTTGCGATGTAGCTTTCAAGTGTTTTTTGTGCCAACTCATCATGACGCATATGTTTTTTGTACTCTTGCGTTTTTTGTTTAAACACATTACATAATCTCATCGCTTCTGCTGACTCTTTTTTCGCTAGGAGTGCTTCATTATTAAAAAAGCCACCCATGGCAAATGTACCAACCAATGCTACTAATGCTAATTTTTTCATTGTATATCCTTTAAATATAATTACAAGTTATTAACTTGATATGTTGAAATTATAATATAACAACCTTAAAATAAAATTAATCTATACTTATATAAATCATAAGTTAAATTGATTAAATATTGACTATCTTTTTTTCTTTTATTTGGTTATAATGCGACACTTTTTTGCAAGAGAGTACTAAACTCCCTCATCTTATAGAGATATACCCTATCTCTTCTTCCACGCCAAGCGTGCGACAACAAGTTTGGTATCAATTTGCACAAAAGAGGGTTTAACCTCTTGATACCATAGTTTATAACTATAATCATACAAGACAATAACAACACCGAAAAATTTAACACAAAGATATATGAATGAAATTTTCAGATTTTAACCTAAAAGATACAATTCAAGCAGCCATAAAAGAGGCTGGATTTACAGAACCAAGCCCCATTCAAAGGGATGCCATACCTCTCGTACTGGAAGGTCATGACATGGTAGCACAAGCACAGACAGGTACAGGCAAGACAGCTGCCTTCGGTTTGCCTATGATGTCTATGATGCAAGCAGACGGCAGTGTAGAAGGACTGGTTATCGTGCCAACACGTGAACTAGCCATGCAAGTGAGTGACGAGCTTTTTCGTTTTGGTAAACTCTCAGGACTTAAAACTGCCACTGTCTATGGTGGTACTGCCTATGGTAAACAGATAGAGCGTATCAAACAGGCCTCTATCGTAGTAGCAACACCAGGACGTCTTCAAGACCTTCTTATGTCAGGGAAGATTAAAATC
>JALSSQ010000164.1 GCA_026984165.1 Sulfurovum sp. | reverse complement strand
ATACTTGACAGAATAGATGGCTATCTCTTTGCTGCACCGATGATGGTGATCACTCTAAGAGCGTTTTTATAACTGATGCACTCTCTTGTTCTTTTGGGCTCTACTGGTTCTATCGGTGTCAATACCCTCATCATTGCCAAACGTTACAATATACACATAGAGGCACTCGTTGCAGGTTCAAACATCGACCTACTTAACAAGCAAATAGCAGAGCATCATCCCAAAACCGTTGTCATCGCAAACAGTGCAGACAAACACAAAGTCAATCACCCTCATGTACGCTGTGGAAACCAAGCGATACTAGACCTCATTGAAACATCCAAAAGCAACCTAATTGTCAATGCTCTTGTAGGCTACACAGGGCTGGCCCCTACCCTCAAAGCCACAAGTTTAGGCAAACGTGTCGCACTTGCCAACAAAGAGTCTTTGGTCGTAGCAGGAGAGTTTATAGATATCTCTCTTATTAACGTCATCGATTCAGAGCATTTTGGACTCTGGTACCTCATCAATGAGCGTCCTCTCTCCAAACTTTACATCACAGCTAGTGGTGGTGCCTTTAGAGACTGGGAGATAGAGAAAATGAAAGATGCCAAGTTTTCAGATGCACTCAAGCACCCTAACTGGTCTATGGGAGACAAAATCACTATAGACTCAGCCACTATGACCAACAAACTCTTTGAACTGCTTGAAGCCAAATGGCTCTTTGGTACCTCAAACATCGATGCAGTCATAGAAAAGAAGTCTATTATCCATGCCCTCTGCGAATTTAAAGATGGCTCTACCACAGCGCACTTTGCAGGGGTGGACATGAAACTCCCTATTGCCTTTGCTCTTCAAGGCGAAATCACAGAGGAGATACTCCCTCCTACAGATTTGCTCAACATAGGCACGCTTGAGTTTCTGCCCATAAAAGCTGAACGCTACCCCATTTGGAACATCAAAGAGCACATCCTTAAAAACCCCCATTTAGGCGTAGTAGTCAATGCTGCCAATGAAGTAGCCATAGAAAAATTTCAAAAAGACCAGTGTAGCTTTTTTGGCATGAGCAAGTTGATTTTAGATACATATGAGAAGTTTGGTGATGTGAAAGCAAAAAATATTAAAGAGATTATTGAAATAGATAATGAGGTACGTAACTATGCAAAATAAACTCCTCACCTTTCACTCCTCACTCCTCACTAAAAATAAGGAACCTGCATGAACAGGGTACTTATTTTACATGGTTGGGGCGGCTCAGACGCTCCACATTGGCAAGCAGAGTTAGCCTCAGAGATAGCCAAAAACTACGGTACCGTTTCTTTCCCCTTGTTGGACAACTGCCACTTCCCCTCTAAGAATAGATGGATGAAACAAGTCAGACAAATGCTCAAAGAGTTCAAGCCCACTACTGTTGTGTGCCATTCCCTTGCAAATAACCTTTGGATGTGGCTTTGTCAAGCAGAGGACATGACAGAAATAGAACGCCTTTTTATGGTCTCACCCCCAAGCCTTGAGACCAAAGAAAAAAACATCAAAACTTTTTTCCCTTGCCCTCTGCCACAGGACATCTATGCCAAAAAAGTCCACATGATAGTCTCCGATGATGACCCATGGGTGCAAATGGACGAATCCAAAAAGTTGTCTAAGCATTTTGGAGCTACACTTACGGTGCTGAATAATGCAGGACATATTAATGCAGACAGTGGGTATGGAAAATGGGAATGGATTGAGAAATTAATAATGAGAGATGAAAATGAAAAATAACCACAAAACAGAAGCATTGCCAGGCAGTGCATACCAGCACTCTTCACTCTTCACTCTTCACTCTTCACTTAATCATCAGGAGTGCTCCTGATGATACTAAGCATCGAATCTAGCTGTGATGACAGCTCTATAGCCATCACCGACATAGCCACTAAAAAGCTCATTTATCATAAAAAAATCTCCCAAGAAGCAGAACACTCTTGCTATGGAGGTGTAGTCCCAGAACTTGCCTCACGCCTGCATGCCGTTGCTTTGCCTGAGATACTCAAAGAGACCAAACCCTACTTTGATAGGCTCAAAGCCATAGCTGTCACCAACCAGCCTGGACTTGGCGTGACGCTTTTAGAGGGTATTGCTATGGCAAAAACCTTGGCTCTACTACTTGACATTCCACTCATTCCTGTACATCACCTAAAAGGGCATATCTACTCTTTATTCATCCAAAAGAATGCTACCCTACCCCTACTTGTACTTCTCATCTCAGGAGGGCACACACAAATCATACGCACAGAAAGCTTTGAACGTATGGAGATACTGGCTACCTCTATGGATGATTCTGTAGGAGAGAGCTTTGACAAATGTGCCAAAATGATGGGGCTAGGCTATCCTGGTGGTCCCCTCATCGAAGCACTAGCCCTGAAAGGGGATGAAAACCGTTTTGACCTGCCTGTACCACTACGTAATTCTCCGTTGATTGCATTTTCTCTTTCGGGACTTAAAAATGCCGTACGCCTTAAAGTAGAAGCCTGCGGGGGGAAAGACAATATGTCAGAACAAGACAAAGCAGACCTCTCTGCCTCTTTTCAAAAAGCAGTTAAACTTCATCTCCTGCAAAAAAGCAAAAAAATCTTTGCAAAAGAGCCCATCAAAGACTTTGCCATAGTAGGTGGAGCTTCAGCAAATAAATACATACGTACAGCTTATGAAACA
>JALSSQ010000163.1 GCA_026984165.1 Sulfurovum sp. | reverse complement strand
TACTGCTTAATAGAGGAGTTTCTAAAAGGAGTAATGGGAAAAGAAAAACACAAGTTGTCAGAGATAAGTGATAGTGAAGTACTGTTTTTAGGCTATTTGGCAGTAGCCGACTTTAATGGAAATTATTCCAAAGCTCATTATTATGGAATGGGGATGAAGTTGGTTAGTAAAGTAGAATATTCAAGATTTACAAGAAGAATTAATCAGCTAGAAGAGGAGATAGAACAGCTCTTTGTCTTTTTAGGTGAGCTATTTACAAAATTAAATGGTTCACAAATTTATTCAGTAGATTCATTTCCAGTAGAAATATGTCAGATTCAAAGAGAAAAAAGGTCAAAACTTTGGAGGGATGTTTCACTTAAAGGGTATAACGCATCAAAGGGAAAATATTTTTACGGATTTAAAGTTCATATGGTAGTGACAACAAATCAGGAACCTGTATCTTGTTATATCTCAGAGGGTTCAATGCATGATGCTACAGCTTCCTATAAATTTCTTCCAAACTTGCCTAAAGATTCAATTGTGATTGGAGACAAAGGCTATATTTCGGGAAAACTAGAGGAGTTCTTAGCTAAGTTTGGAATTGAACTTTCAGCTCTAAAGCGTAAAAATATGAAAAGTGACCCTAGTCATAGAGTCAAAAGAAAGATTAGAAAAGGTGTTGAAACAGCTTTCTCTGTTATTACTGCTAAGTTTGGTAAAGTTATTAAAGCTACCTCTATTCGTGGCTTTTTTGTTAAACTAAAATTATTCATTTTAGCCTACAGTATTGATAGGTTTTTTAAGCTTTCTACTGAACATCAAAAATTGGCTTTTAACTAGCAGTTTGGGTAAAGATATTATATATTACTACTATGATAATACCCTGAAAAATCCAGAAGGTTTGGTTTTGTAGGTAGATTATACTCCTCAAAGAGGATAATTTTTATTATTTACTAATTATTATCTAAGTTAAAACTAGCTATACTTCCTTAACGAAAAAAAATATCGTTTAATAAAAATTAAAAGGCATAAAAAATGAGACAATATGAGACCTATATATGTAATAAATGTGGCAATGAAGTAGAGCTAAACCATGTAGGTGGTGGAACACTAGTCTGTTGTGGAGAAGAGATGGAGATGGTAACCAAAAACTTAACAGCAGTAAATCTTATGAAAGCTTTTGCAGGTGAGAGTCAAGCACGAAATAAATATGAATTTTTTGCAGATGTAGCATACCAAGAGGGGTTACATAAAATTGCAAAACATTTTCAAGAGGCAGCAGATAATGAAAAATATCATGCCATGGCAGAGTTTAAAGCATACAATAAGTTAGTAAATGATGTAGAACTAGACACAACAAAGAAGAACCTTATTTATGCAGCTGATGGTGAACGATATGAGCATGAAGAGATGTATCCTAATTTTGAAGCTATTGCAAAAGAGGAAGGACTTAAAGATATTGCTAGACTCTTTAGAGCCATTGGAAAAGTAGAGGTAGAGCATGAGCGAGAATATTTAGCACTAAAAGAGGCACTTGAAAAAGAAGGTTTTTTTGATAGTGAGAATAATGAAGAGTACATTTGTGAAGTTTGTGGACATGTGCATAGAGGTAAAAAAGCTCCTAAAGCCTGTCCTTTATGTAAAGCTGGACAAGAGTATTTTAAAAAATCATGTGATGATATAACAAAAGGATAAATCGTGAAAAAAATAGACTTAACCACAGCAAATGGAAGAAAAGTAGATAACAACCAAAACTCATTAACGGCAGGAGTAAGAGGTCCTATACTGATGCAAGATGTTTACTTACAAGAAAAACTTGCACATTTTGATAGAGAAGAGATACCTGAACGAATAGTACATGCTAAAGGGGCAGGAGCTCATGGTACTTTTACTGTTACTAATGATATTACAGCATATACGAAAGCCGATATTTTTTCTGAAATAGGTAAAAAAACTAGAACATTTACAAGGTTCTCAACGGTGGGTGGTGAAAGAGGTTCAGCTGATACAGCACGAGACCCTAGAGGGTTTGCTACGAAGTTTTATACTCAAGATGGTAACTGGGATTTGGTTGGGAACAACACACCAGTCTTTTTTATAAGAGACCCTTTGAAGTTTCCTGATTTTATCCATACACAAAAAAGAATGCCTGATAGTAATCTAAAATCAGACAACATGATGTGGGATTTTTGGTCAAAGTCACCAGAGTCTTTACATCAAATTACAACCCTATTCTCTAACCGTGGAACACCTGATGGATATAGACATATGAATGGGTATAGTTCACATACTTTTAGTTTGATTAATAGAGATAATGAGAGATTTTGGGTGAAATTTCATCTGAAAACTATGCAAGGGATTAAAAATTTAAGTGCAGAAGAGGCAATAAGGTTAGCAGGTACAAACCCTGATTATTCAACACAAGATTTATTTGAAGCCATAGAAGCAGGTAATTTTCCACAATGGAGAGTCTATGTTCAAATTATGCCTGAAATAGAAGCAGAGAGTTATGCTGTTAATCCTTTTGATGTTACTAAAGTTTGGTCACATAAAGATTATCCACTAATAGAAGTAGGAATTTTGGAACTTAATAGGAATCCGAACAACTACTTTGCAGAGGTAGAACAGTCAGCATTTTCACCATCAAATAAAGTTCCAGGTATTGGACTTTCACCTGATAAGATGCTTCAAGGAAGATTGTTCTCTTATCCTGATACACAACGCTATAGATTGGGTGTAAAC
>JALSSQ010000162.1 GCA_026984165.1 Sulfurovum sp. | reverse complement strand
CTTCAGAAGATATTAAAACAATCTATCTGTAGGGATATCTACCCTCGATATAAGTACCTTATAATGCTCAAGATTTTGAAAAGCTTTTTCATAGCGCCAACGTAATACAAATTCTATGATTTCATTTTTAAGACCCTCATCTAACGTTTCAGCTTTACCAAAATATCCTAATGAGATATTTTTTGCTTTTTTCTTTCCATTCTTATCTGGCTCGTAAGTAATGGCAATCACTTGAATATATTTGCCTGTACGTACCTCTCCAAAATCTTCTTCTTTGAGTCCAATACCTGAAAGATTCATTGCCTTGTACACAAAAATCTTCTCAACATCTGGTGATTTTTCATAAATTTTAAGCTTTTCATAAAGCTTCTTTACACGCACAATGTTATCTTCTCTGACTCTATCTTGATTGCTTTCCTGTGCCTTGTTTGCAGGAGGATTTGTACTAACAGCATTCGCAGTATTATTTATACCTGTTTTAACAGTGGCATCATTATTTGAAAGTTTTTCTTTTTCTTCCAACTTGTCTTCTAGGCGACTGGTAAGTGCTCTAAGTTTATCTAAACTACTTGACATACATCCCTTTCTATGAAGGAGGGCATACTGCCCCTTTAAATACATATTAGAAAATATTGTACATCATATTTATTAATAGACAGATTAATTATACTCAATAATATTAATTTTTCTATTTTTTAATGTAAAAAAATTATCAGTAAATTAATATTTATTAGTATCAATGTATCCTATCCTCCCCTTAAACATTCTTTAGATAAAATCATTCCCAATAATAAATTGATAAGTGGATGAAAGATGGATTATTTAGAAATAGTTGGTGGAAAAAAGTTAAGTGGTTCAGTAACCATATCTGGGGCAAAAAATGCTGCCTTGCCAATTATCGCAGCAACCATACTTTCAGACAAAGCACTTACTCTCACAAATCTACCTAATGTAGTAGATATTCGTACACTGCTCAAACTCTTGAGCATGCTTGGTGCTTCTGTCGATCACAATGAAACAACTGCCCACATCAATAATGGCTTCATTAACTCTACCAAAGCTGTCTATGAGATCGTCTCACAGATGCGTGCGTCTATTTTAGTACTGGGTCCTCTACTCGCTCGTTTTGGCGAATGTGAAGTTTCGTTACCCGGAGGGTGTGCCATAGGTCAACGCCCGATTGATCTGCATCTTAAAGCACTTGAATCCATGGGAGCACATATAGAGATAAAAGGTGGCTATGTCAGAGCCGAAGCAAAAGAGGGACTTAAAGGTGCCAAAATCATTTTTGATAAGATTACCGTAGGGGGGACAGAAAATATAGTCATGGCAGCAGCCCTTGCCCATGGTACTACCACCATTGTCAATGCTGCCAAAGAACCAGAAGTTGTTCAACTGTGTGAAATGATACGTGACGCTGGTGTAAAAATAGAGGGGATCGGAACCAATGAATTGAGCATCGAAGGTACAGCTGGGAAAACACTGGCATTTAAGCCTGTAGAAATTATCCCTGACCGTATCGAAGCGGGGACTTATTTGTGTGCTGGCGCTATTACGTATTCGAGTATTACTCTGCATAAAGTAAATTGTGGACATATTAGAGCAACTATTGATAAATTGGAATCTATGGGATGTAGCTTCGATTTAAAAGAAGACAGTATCACGATTCATCCTGCTTCTAAACTCAAACCAGTCAACCTTATTACCATCGAGTACCCTGGTTTCCCTACAGATATGCAGGCACAACTTATGGCAGTGGCTGTCATCGCCGAAGGTGAAAGTCTCATAGAGGAACGCTTGTTTGAAAACCGTTTCATGCATGTGAGTGAGCTTAACCGTCTTGGTGCGGACGTATGGCTTAAAGGTTCTACTGCAGCTGTCAAAGGTGTCCAAAAGCTCTATGGTGCCGATGTCATGGCAACAGACCTCAGAGCCTCATCTGCATTGGTTTTGGCTGCACTGGTAGCCGAAGGCACTACCAATGTAAGACGCATTTACCACCTAGATAGAGGATACGATGATTTGGAAGGAAAACTCTCTAAACTGGGTGCAGATATAAAGAGGAAACGTGAAGCATAATTTCTCTTTAAAAATCAAAGAGAAATTAAACGTTATTTTTTAATAATTGTTTCTTGTGCAGGTGAAACAACAATATTTTCACCATTTTTTGTTTTTTGTATAGATTTTTTACTATTTTTCAATACACCACTTCCTACATATACAGGTACTGCAAACGCTCTAAAACCTTTTTTCTTTATGCTTACTAAAAATTTAACATAATACAATCCATCTTCATCTGCAGATACTTTAAAATCTATAGGATACTCACCTTTATCTGCCTTCATAGGAATAGTCATAGATTTTGCTAGTGTTTCATTAGCTTCCAAACCTTTATCGAGGTGTATTTTCACATGCATATTGCCTGATGTCATTCGACTGGAAAGTACAATATGAATATGACTCTCCTCTCCAACATCTACATGCTCTGTAATATACGTAATATCAACAGGTGCTCCTGGTTTTGCGTATTTGCCAATACTTGTACCTTTTACAAGTTCTGGGTTTTCTACTTTTGATGTCATTGCCATGCTTGTTGTTCCCATAAGAAGAGATACAAGTAGTAGTGTTTTAATATTTTTCATTAGTTTATTCCTTAAATTGATTTAATTTACACTTATATTAAATAGTGCAGTTAATTTGTTTTTGTAGTCACTGATATCAAGCAAAT
>JALSSQ010000161.1 GCA_026984165.1 Sulfurovum sp. | reverse complement strand
GGGAGATATTGTACTTAAAAACAGTCAAAGTCACGTCAACTTTACCCATGTAAAGATAGATACAAAACAAGATTCCCTGTATGCAAATTTTGATTTAAAAATGCAGGGACAAGCGTTTTCAGGAAAAGTTTCAGGTCCACTCAAACAGCCAAAAATTAACCTAGACATGCAAAAACTCATACGCTACCAAATGGACAAACAACTTGACTCAGTCATGGGAAAAGGAAATAGAAAACTCATGGAAGCTATGCCTATGAGTGGCGTAGCCAAAGATATGGCTTCAGAGGTAGGTGGTGAATTTTTGGATATGTTTTTTTAAAAAAGTGAGAGATTAAAGTCGTTCAGGCATCTCTTTCATTTATTAGACCAGTAAATGAGCAAAGCCCATTTACTTTACGCTAACGCTATGTTTTACTCAGCGTAAGGCTCACGCGACTGGTCGCTTTTAAAGTCGTTCAGGCATCTCATCTTTAAAGGCTATACTCTCAGCTTTTTTTAAGATGTTTAATGCGCCATCGGCTATCATCAGTTCTGCTAATTGTATGCCTAAGGTGTCACACTCACTCACTTTAGCTGTAAGTTCTTTATGCATGATGTTGGTACCGTCTGGGTAGCCTAGCATGGCTTTGACAGTGATGTTATCACCTGATATGATGGCATTAACCGCTACAGGGGCAGAACAGCCTGCACCTATGGCAGAGACGAAGTCACGTTCTAATTTGGTACAGGTATAGGTATTTGTATCATTCAGACTCATAGCGATTTCACGTACTCTATCATTGGAACTTACTATCTCTATGCCTAGTGCTGCTTGTCCCATAGGTGGAATGAAAAAGTCTAGTTTTTCTACATAAGGGATGTCTTTGAGCAAGTCAAGCCTGTAAAGTCCGATGTATGCCAATATAATGGCATCATACTGCCCCTCTTTGAGCTTTCTTAGTCTCGTATTTACATTGCCCCTAAGTTCTTTGACTTTAAGGTCTGGACGGCGTTCTAAGAGTTGCATACGTCTTCTTAGACTGGTCGTACCTACTGTCGCACCTTGAGGAAGTTCATCCAGGCTTTTATAGCTATGAGACAAAAGCACATCGCTTTGGTCTTGACGCTGGGTAATAGCACAAAGTTCCAAACCTTCAGGAATGTATGTCGGTACATCTTTGAGTGAGTGCACTGCCAAGTGTGCATTGCCTGCGAGCATCTCATCTTCAAGCTCTTTGGTAAAATGCCCTTTACCACCTATGAGTGCCAAAGGTTTGTCCAATATCTTGTCACCTTTTGAGGTGATTTCGTTGAGTTCTACAGTCACTTCAGGAAAAGAAGCTTCTATACGTTCTTTGATGTGATATGCCTGCCACAATGCCAAAGCACTCGCCCTAGTCGCAATAACCAATGTTTCCAATACAACCCTTTTAATTTCTAATTTTACAGGAAACTTATTTAATCAGTTTCTTATACCCATCACGCATCTTATCCCACGCACCGTCGATGTAAACAGTAGGTGTACCTTGTACCATCATACGTCCTGCTGCTTCTGTATCTGCTTTGAGTGCATCTTTTACTTCTTTTGCATTCACTTTTGCAGCACTTATACTATATCCTGTTTGTGACTTAATGGCTGCAAGTACTTTTGTCATATCTGTCTCTTGTGGTTTGATTTTGAGTGCATACATTTTTTCTATGACATCTGTTTTTCCCTCTTCTTGTGCCACATGCATTACACGTGTCAAGATGTCTGATACAGGGTGAATACGTAGTAGTGGCAAGTGATAATAATAGAGTGCTATTTTGGAAGGATTCTCTTTGGCAGCTTTCATAATACCTGGCACCGTTTCACGACAAAATGGACACATAGGATCAGAGAAAACCAACACTTTATGTGCTGCATCTTTGTTACCAAATAAACGGTGTGCATCGTCATACATGGTTGTAGGTACTGTTGGCTTGATTTCATCTCTATAGTCATTACCTGTTTTGAGGTTGACCAAGTGTCCTGTTACCATACCATCTTTGATAAACATCATTTCAGGTGCATGAATGTCTTTTTTCTGATACTCCAAATCCATATTGGTCAATAAAATAGTCCACCCTGGTAAATCTTTATGGGTTTTAGACTCAATAACCTCAATACCTTTTACTTTTACTTGTGGGTTTTTTACCACTGCTTTTTTAATGTAGTTTAAAAGTGTTTTATTGTCTGGTTGTGTGTTGGCACTAAGCGCGACGGTCGCTACGACTGTGCTCATCAATAATTTCGACATCAATGACATCATCTTCTCCTTGTGTGTTAAAGTGTGTATTTGTTTGTTCAGGTGTTATTTTAGCAACAAATTGTAAATAGAATGTGTAAATCAAAGCTAAAATACCTAAAAAGTCAGAAAAAACTCCTGGGATTATAAGTAAAAGCGCCCCTACAAAATAGGACATACTCGCATTTTGAAACTTACGCATATCGAGTTTCCCACGTTGCATATCAAACATATTGCCCACCATGGTTTGTTGAGATTTTTTCAGCAGTGCCATACCTACCATAAAACTAAGCATTATCCATACCACTGACCAGAAAAAACCAATGGTCTCTCCCATCTTTAATGACAGATACAGTTCAAGGAGAAAGAAAGGTACAATGAGAACAATCATCTAGTTTTCACTTATGTATTTGTAAATCTCTGTGGCAAGGGCATCAAAATACTCAAATTTATTAATGGTTTCAGGATCAAAAGTAAATTCTACTTTTCCCATATCTTTTCTACAA
>JALSSQ010000160.1 GCA_026984165.1 Sulfurovum sp. | reverse complement strand
ATTTCTGTCAAGCACACAGCCGATGTAACGCCCATCTGTCATACTCACCGCTGCTGGACCATCCCACGGCTCAAAACAGGTACTTGCATACTCATAAAAGGCTCTAAGTTCAGAATCCATATGTGGTGCATTGTGCCACGGTGCAGGTATGAGTGAACGTGCTGCTTTGAAGAAGTCAACACCATTGACACGTAAAAACTCCATAAAGTTGTCTAAACTCGCTGAGTCAGACATACCCTTTTGGATAACATTTTTCAGTCTTGCCATCTCTTCATCACTAAAGACATCAGATTTTGCAGTAGCCATTTTGGCTGCAACATTAAAGCGGTTTGCAGTGACAGAGTTTATCTCACCGTTGTGGGCTATCATTCTAAATGGCTGTGCAAGTTTCCACTGTGGCAGTGTGTTGGTAGAGAAACGCTGGTGAAAAAGACAAAAAGAGATTTCAAAATCAGGGTCTGCCAAATCTTTGTAGAACTCCTTGATGTGTGTAGGCATCACTAGCCCTTTGTATGACACCACAGAGGTTGAAAATGAAGGAATGTAAAAAGTCTCATCATCCATAAGTTCTGCCTCTATCTCTTTACGAGAGAGATATACCAATGCTTCAAAACGGTTGGCTGCTACGGCTGACTTAGGAGAAACAAAGACTTGCTTCATGGTTGGAAGTGATGCAAGTGCTTGCTCTCCTAGTGCGTTGGTATCTACAGGTACAGTACGTGTGTAGAGTACTTTTAAGTCATTATTGTCACATACCTTGTTGATGACATCAAAATCGCTTGGATTGTTAGAAAACACCATCGCTACTGCATAAGTCTCTGGAAGTTCTATGCCATCCAAAGCTGCTACTTTTGCAAAAAATGATTTAGGCAAAGAGAGCAAAAGTCCTGACCCATCGCCAGTTTTACCATCTGCACCTATGGCACCTCTGTGCATCATACGGGAGAGTGAAGTGATGGCATCTTCCAAGTTTTTGTGTGAAGGTATATTGTCGATAGAAGCCAAAAGCCCAAACCCACAATTGTCCTTAAACGAAGTAAATAAATCTTGCATATTCCAACCTTAAAATGTATAGTCTGAACATCATATAGTGTTCTTAAATGTGGGCGATTATAGCCAAAATGGTGTTAAGATTTGTTTTAAAAATAAGTTTCTACAGCAAAAGCATACTGCTCCATGAAAATCTTTTTAAAGTTACTAATGTTGTTCTGTTCATAAAAAAGTAACATAGATTTTTTATACTCCAAACTATCTACTGTTCTAAAAGAGATAGGACAATGCTTATGACTAATAAGTATAGCATTACTAACAATTCTTGCTGTACGTTTGTTTCCATCAACAAAGGCTTGAATATAGGAGAGAAGCAGAAGTGCTAAGAGTGCTTTTTCAAAGACACTCTCTTTTTGATTGATAAGATTACACATGCCAATCAGTGCTTCTTTAATTTGATATTCATTATCTAAAGGGCTATAGTTCGTTCCTGATATCCCAACTTTTCTTCGTCGTATATTTTTATCTACACCAAGCTCTTCTGTCAATAAACCATGAAGGTACTCTATTTTTTGAACAGTTATTTCTGCTAAAAAATCTGGATTTTCTACAATAAAATCTATGGTTTTCTTATGGTTCAAAAGCATTATGGCTTCATCTTTTGTTTTTCCTGAGGCTGTCTGTTTCTCTTTAAGTAATCTTTCTGTTTCAAGTAAAGAATAGGTATTTCCCTCTATTTGAGATGACTTCCAACTAAGATCAATAGCCAATCTCTCAATCTCCTTTTCATACTCCGTTGTCCCCATAAGTGATACATTTTTCCTATACTTATTTTGAAGTCTATGAAGCTCTAAATTTTCTTCATTTGTAAAGAGAGAGACATGAGGGAAAAGGTCATTTAAAAGTGAAAAATTAAACCCTTTTTGTATAATTCGTTCATCTATCTCTTGTTCATAATATGCTTCCATATCCATAAAAACAAGTAGCTGATAAGAGGGTGATATACTATATCGTGTAGCTTTTGCTTTACCTGTAGAGATGAGCATATTTTCTTTGATGAGTTTAGATAACACTCTTTTAACTGTAGCTATACTCACTTCACCATTAAAGATATTAAAAATATCAGTAGAAGAGGAGTTTGGATGGTCTAAAAGATATTCTATAACCCTGTTTCTGTTCATTTAGCTCACTCCTATCATTTTTTCAAATCATTTTTTAGATTATTTGAGCTAAAAGCATAACAAATATGAGCTAAATAAACCCTTGTGCCTATTCGACTGCTCCGCGCCCCTCAAAAAACGCCAAAGCCTCCAAAAACCGAGTCTTAACCTCACCCTCCCTATGACTTCATCCTCACTTTGATTGATTTTCAAGGCAATAAAGGGGGCAGACTACTTTTACACATCTTTTCTAGGTCGTCCTTCCTCATTTCAATCTAAATAGTATAGCATAATTGGTGCAAGTTTCAATTTGTTAAAAGTAGCCTGTCCCTTTTATTTTCAAATGTATTTATGTGATACATATTTTCTCGTTTATGATTTTTTAAGTAAGCCCTTTACCGTCTAAAAACTCTAGAAAAATCAACCTCACTAAAACACTCATTTGTCTATAAACCTATACAATGGGATACAGTTAGATAAAAAATCAACCTCACTAAAACACTCATTTGGCATCTCAAACTTGTAGGCATCCTCTTTGGTACACTTTTTTATAAGTTGATACTCTCCATCAATAAGCTCAAATATATCAGAGAGTTCAGTATTTG
>JALSSQ010000159.1 GCA_026984165.1 Sulfurovum sp. | reverse complement strand
CGTTGTTCAATAATTTTCAACATATCATGCAATGCTGCACTCTCTTTGGCTGTCACCAATGCCACTTTGTGTATATGTTTGGGTATAGGCTTCTTTCTCTCTTTTGAGAAATAGCCCTTTGCTTGAAGCCTCTCTTTGAGCTGTTCATACGCTAAAGCCAACGCACCTTTGCCAAAGGGTTCTATACGTACTGTCTGAAACTGGTACTCTCCTCTAGGGGTATAGACACTCACCGATCCCTCCACAACAATATGCATCCCCTTCTCGATACGAAATTTCATTCGCGCCACTGACGAACGCCACATCACACATTTGATACTGCTTTTGTCATCTTTGATACTAAAATAGAGATGTCCAGAGGTATGGTAAGTGACTGAAGCGACTTCCCCTTCTACAAGAATATGCATAAAAGTCGCCTCCAAAAGCGACTTGATCTTGGTATTGAGTGAAGAGACAGTCATCATATCCAAGAAAGGCTCCTTGGATATGAAGTGAAGAGTGAAGAGTGAAGAGTGAAGAACGATCGTGGGCAAAGCTTACGCTTTGCTTTTATTTTATAAATAAAAGCTTTTCGAAGAAAAGCATACCTACACTTTTCACTTTTCATTCTTCACTCTTCACTCTCTTTTGCGCGACCAAAAGCGTACTGATTCCCATAGAGAAGGACTTGATATACTTCATCTCAAACCCTGCCTCTTCTAGCTCTTGAGACAACATCTCTGTAGTCAAAAACTCTTCTATTGAGTCTGGTAAATATTTATATGCCTCATAATTTTTAGAGATAAACCCACCCACACGTGGCAGTATATTTTTCATACCAAAATCTACTATTTTATCGATGATACCAGTTCTTTCTTGCTTGGTAAACTCTAAAATCACCACCAGACCATTTGGCTTTAATGCACGATGAAACTCCTGTAAAGCTTCTACTCTATCTACAACATTACGAATACCATAAGAGATAGAAATCACATCACTGCTCTCATCCGCCACAGGCAACTCCTGGGCTTTACCTTCAATAAATGTCGCAAAATCTACTTTTTCTCGCGCCACATTCAGCATACCTGTAGAGGGGTCTATCCCTACATACCTGTCAACACAGACACCTTTTTTTGCCGCTTGTTCTTTCCAATAGATAAGTAAATCGCCTGTGCCTGTAGCTACATCGGTAATCTGCTCTAGCTCTTTTTTGCCTAATATCTCAAAGGCTTTGTCACAGCCTTTTTTGCGCCACTGTATATCTATCCCCATACTCAGTACACGGTTTGCTTTGTCATAGGTAGAAGCTATGTCATCAAACATATGCACTATTTTTTCTTGTTTTTCTTTTTTGTCTGTGAGTTTTTCAATGCCCAAGATTCTTGCTCCATATCATCATATCTACATCTTTTTGTTCAGTATGCAGTATCTCCAAATCGATATCAACATTATAGGATATTTCATTGGAAGAGAGCTTAGGCGCTTGGTATATGAGCATCCAGTCCATCTGATGACGCATCACTTTGAGCATCCCCTTTCCACCCTCTACCATCACTATCCCTCTTGGAAGTTTCGCTGTATTGATAGTGTTGAGCAAATTGACGGAACGATCTGGCACCCCAAAAAGCGGTATGCTAAGATCCATACCAAAATGGTTAGTGTAAATAGTCACATCAGGTGCCTTGCCCCCTACAAGACGTGCATCAAGTGTAGGTCTGTCTATGCGTACAGTATTGCCACCTATGAGTAACCTTGCGGCCAAACTTCTGATATGATGCATATGTTTTCGTGAAGCCTCACAACTGATAGTCCCACCACCTATGCGTCCATTTGCTGTTTGTGCCAGCTTGAAGAGCACAAATGCCCTCTCTTGCCATATCACAAAAGGCTCTATAAGTCTCTTACACTTCTCCTCAAGGATACCAACAGTCACATTGGGCAGCATATCCGCACCCCCTCCATGCCCTTTGATGGGCTCTTGAGTGCCTATAATGACCCGCTTCAGTCCAAGTGCTTGAAGCAAGGAAGCACAAGAGGGCGTTTTGCCTTCATGAGAACAGGGTTCGAGTGTCACATAGATCTCACACTTACCGAAAAATCCATCAGGCAAAGAGAGCAAAAATGCATGCGCCAACATGGCATCCATGGGATCAAAATCTACTTTTAACCCCTGCATCGCCTCATAAGCCCTCACCAAAGCCAATACTTCCGCATGAGAGCTACCGGCTTTTTGATGCGCTTGAATAGAGAGAATCTTCCCATCACACACCACCACAGCACCCACAGCAGGATTGGGATAGGTTAAAAGCTGATATTTCCAAGCTTCATCAAGGGCAAGTTGCATATAAAATTCATCTGTCAACTATTTATCCTTTTAGTTTATCTCTAACCTTAAACCCAAATCATGCATTAGAATCGTTTCAACTTCTGTAAAGGCTTAGTGCATGGGTGTGCAAAAAATGGGAATTTAATCCAAAGGTTAATCGATGATTATTTGTAAATACCCATGTGCTAATGCTTTGCAGAAAATTACAAAGAGAGCCTTTACCACTCTATATATGTTTTGACGGTGCCCAATTTACTGTATGGATAGTTTTGTCTTCCCTCTTTTGTTTCTATAGTGATGGAGTCATTGTCGGCATCTGTGAGTGTGCCTTTGCATTTGTCGCCTCCGAGAATTTTGACTTTGACTTTTTCACCTATGGCATGTTGAAAATGAACAGGTTTGCTTAATTTGCGTTCTATACCAGGAGAGCTTACCTCTAGTCTGTATGGACCACTCATAGGAGGGTGAACGTCTAAA
>JALSSQ010000158.1 GCA_026984165.1 Sulfurovum sp. | reverse complement strand
TCCCACAAGTAGGTCCTGTTCACGTAGCAGGCGAAAAATTTGGCGAAGTAAAAGATCTATTGACAAATTATTTAGCAAGTTCTTATAAAAATAGTCAAGTTGTTGTTGATTTAAATTCATTTTCGACAGCACAAGTAACCGTCACAGGATATATAAAAGCACCTGGTATATACAACACTACTTCAGTATCTAGTGTCAAAGATATTCTTATGCAAGCTGGTGGAGTTGCAGATGTAGGTTCTGTACGAAAAATTGAAGTACTTCGTAATGGACAAATTGTTGATACAATTGATTACTACCACTTACTAACACAAGGACTAGATCATGGAGATACTGTTTTACAATCAGGTGATGTAATCCATATCCCAAGAGCTTATGGGTTGATTTCCATAGATGGTGAAGTCAATACTCCTGCTATTTACGAAATCGAAGCAGGAGAGACATTAAGCCACATACTTAAGTTTGCCGGTGGTCTTAAAGCGATCGCCAATGGAAAGAAAATTTACCTTAAACGGTACAATAGACACTCTAGTGTAGAATATAAAACATTGACACTCAGACAAGCTTCTAATATTACTACTAGAGATGGGGATGAAGTCTATGTTGGAAAACTTGATAAAAATAATGAAAGATATATTCAAGTTTCTGGAAATGTCGTAGATCCTGGTAAAAAATATATCGGTCGTAGTACAATCAAACTATCTACATTTTTAAGAAAAGAGTTAAGAGGAAAACCACTAGATACTTTCTTTTTAGAAAATACCAGACTTGATTATGCACTCATCAAAAGAATAGATAAAACACTTTCACCAAAAATATTTCATATTAATTTACAAGATGTATTAAAAAGAAGAGGAGATTTTACACTTCATAATAAAGATATTCTTTATATCTTCAATAAGTTAGATACACAAGTCAATCCATATGTTACTATTGAACAAGCAAAATCAACTACTACACAAATTCTAATGCAACCTGGTAAATTTCAATATACAAAAGGCATGACTCTACAAGATTTAATTAATATGGCTGGTGTCAATGCCCCTTTTGATACAAAACGTGTAAAAATCATATCCTATGATAATAAAAATAAAAGTAGTAAAGTTTCATTAATTGACTATGATACAAATCCAAATTATCATTTAAAATCTTTTGATAGTGTCATCTTATTTGATTTTTTTGAAACGAACCCATTAAAAACTGCAAATATTCATGGTGAGATATTAAAACCTGGACAATATCCACTTGAAGATGGTATGACCTTAGAAAAATTTATCCAAAGTGCAGGTGGGCTAACTCAACGTGCATATCCTAACGAGTGTGAAATCATACGCTATCAAGTAGAAAATGGTGAACGTCAAAAAAAGATCTTTAATATTTCATTTGACCAAGCAAGTAATTTCTTAATCCAACCATTTGATGAAATCAATATCAAACGTATTCCATACTGGAGTGAGAAAAAAACTGTCACACTCAAAGGAGAAGTTAAATTTCCAGGTACATATACTATACAAACAGGTGAAAAATTATCATCAGTTATACAACGTGCAGGTGGATTCACAGAAAATGCATTTTTGTATGGTGCTATTTTTACAAGAAAAGAGATTGCTATATTACAGAAAAAAAGTTTACAAAGATCTCTATCAAAACTAAAAGAACAAGTTATTCTTGCTAGTTTAAGAGCATCTGGTTCTAAAACTATGGGTAGCATATCTATCACAGAAGGAATTAGTGCAGTTCAATCACTGATCTCTGAAGCGGAAAAACTAACCCCAATAGGACGAATCTCAATTAATCTTTCATCTGATATGAGTAGTTTAGAAAACAGTTCAAGTAATTTAACTCTTAAAGATGGGGATCAACTTTTCATACCATCTCGTAACGATACAGTGGTTGTTAGTGGTGAAGTAATGAATCCTATGGCTGTTACATATCTTGACGATGATGTAAAATCTTATATAAACAAATCAGGTGGTTTAACAGAAATTGCTGATTCAGATCATATCTATGTACTTCATGCAAATGGACAGGCACAAAAAGCATCACTAGGCTCTTACCTATTTTCTTCAAATAATGTAAATGTAAAACAAGGTGATGTTATTATCGTTCCTAAAAAAATTATGTTTGAAAGAGGTATAGATATAGCCGGTGATATTGCTGATATTATTTACAAAATTACATTGACTGTTGCTGCCTTAAATACAGTCGGTGCAATCTAAGGAGCAAAATGATGATACAGCAAGAACAAAATATACCTTGTATAGAAGAAGATGAAATCGATCTTAGAGAACTTTTTGCGACCATATGGAAAAATAAATTTACTATTATGGCAATTGCACTTATAATCACCTCTATGGCTGTATTATATGCACTCTATAAACCAAATGTTTATACATCACAATCTATTCTAGTTCCAAAAGATCAAGGAGGTAAACCCTCACTTGGTGGTGGTGCTGCTGCTTTAGCTGCTATGGCTGGTATAAATATTGGAGGAAGTGGTGGAGGAATTGATGTAGCTAATATGTTTAAAAATTTATTAGGTGATTATGCTTTCAACAAACCTATTATAAAAAAATACCATTTAGACCAAATGCTCTCAGAAAAAAGTATCGAACCCCATCTTGTTTTTGCAGCTAACCAAAAAACAGTTTATGAATTTTTCAAAAGCTCTAAAAAAATCAAACAACAACAATATGATGAAATACTTTTCAATACCTTTAAAAAACTTAAAGGTATTCTATCAGTTTCAACAGATAAAGAGAGTGGTGCTATAACACTAAGT
>JALSSQ010000157.1 GCA_026984165.1 Sulfurovum sp. | reverse complement strand
GTAGAGGTGAGACAACTACCGTTATCCCTTCCATAAGCAGGGTAGGTAGTTGATAACAAAGCGACTTTCCTCCCCCTGTAGGGAGTATCATTAGTACATCTTCACCATGAAGTATGGCATCTACCACCTCTTCTTGCAAAGGGCGAAAAGCATCATGTCCGAAATAGTGTTTGAGGGTTTCTAATTTATTCATGTTGTAAGTGTAGCGTGAAATTTACAAATAGAAGAAAAATATTGCAAATTGACATATATTTGGGTTTAATTAAATTTATAGCCAACACCCCAAACAGGCTGAAAATAATTTTGTTTATTTTGAGGGTCTATTTTGTTTTTAAGTCTGTTGATAGCGACATTGATGGCATTGTCATTCACACCTTCACCCTCTACACCCCATACCTCATCACGCAGAAAGTCACGCGTAAGAGGTTTATCTATATGTTTCATAAAGGTATGCAGGAGCTTAAACTCAAGATGGGTAAGTACAATATGTTCTTTTCCTACAAAGAGTTCATTGTGCGCCAAATCGATGGTGAGTTGTTTATGTTTGAGTCTATTTTGTTTTTGTAATGCCCCTGAACGTTTAAGTAAAGCTTTGACGCGTAGTGTCAACTCTTTAGGCGAAAAAGGTTTACACATATAGTCATCAGCTCCTGCTTCAAATCCCTCTTCCAGTTCATACTCATTGTCTTTGGCTGTCACAAAAATAACGGGGATATCATAGCCTATATCACGTAGATACGAGACAAACTCTGAGCCTTCCATACCTGGTAAATTTCTGTCAACAAGCATAAGATCAGGTCTCTCTTCTTCTAAAAACTGCTCTACATTCTGGGTTGACAAAAAACCTGTCACAGCGTACCCCTCTTTGTTTAAATGGTACTCTATCAACTCCAATATATCTTCTTCATCTTCTATGACGACTATTTCAATCTCTTTTTGCATAGAGAGATTATAACATACTCCCTTAAGTTAAAACTGTAGAACAATGGTGATTTTTATTCTAGTTCAAGGAAGATGTTTATCAAGCTGAGGAGTTTACTTGAAGTAAATGACGAAGCTTTATAAACATATGACGCAGAAATTGAATAAAAAGTGCCGTTGTACTACAGTTTTCCACCCATGCGTGCAAAGATAACACGTTGTGCCATAGAGTCTAGTCTATCAATAATCTTAAGATTTTTACGAATATACTTCAGCAGATTAAAATACTCTTCTGCAAGCCCATCTGCACCACATATCTTTTGGATGACCTCTTTTTCAAGGAGCGTATAGATATCCTCTGTTTTAGAATACTCTACCTCTATTTTGGATGCAAGGTTTTTGATTTTATCATTGTCATCAAAAGTTTTAAACATAGTGAGTGCATACTCAAAAGCATTGACCGTACAACTATTAATCACCAAAGAGTTTTGAATAAGTTCAACAATAATCACATTATCTTCAAGTAGCATACTTTGCATATTTTTCAAATAGTTGTTGATGTTTGCACGTACACGGTTCAATGCAGAAGTAATTTTAAGATATGAAACCATTTCGCGCAAATCCCTTGCTTCTGGTGTATATTTGGCAAAGATAAGCACAATGTCATTGTCTATTTTTTCTGTACTTTTTGAAATCTCTTTAAGGTTTTTTCTTGCCAGTGCCAAAGCCTCTGCATCTTTTGCTTTGAGTGCTTCAAGCCCTGCTTTATTGGCTGTTGCCAACCCTTCTAATACTTCGACTACTGCTTCTCTTACATTGTGTCTTGCTTCATTGTATCCTGGTAACATTATCCAAATCTCCCTGTTATATAGTCTTCCGTCAACTTCTGTGTTGGGTTGAGGAATATTTTGTCTGTTGTATCAAACTCTGCCAAGTCACCTAAGTACATAAATGCCGTGTAGTCACTCAAGCGGCTTGCTTGTTGCATATTATGTGTCACAATGACAACTGAAACTTCATTTTTTATCTCAGCAATCAACTCTTCTATGGCACCTGTACTAATAGGGTCTAACGCAGAGGTAGGTTCATCAAAGAGAAGTACTCTTGGTTTGAGTGCCACTGCTCTTGCGATACAAAGACGCTGTTGTTGTCCCCCAGACATGCCCAATGCTGACTCATTGAGTCTCTCTTTTGTCTCATCCCAGATAGCTGCACCTTTAAGTGCTTTTTCGACACGCCCTTCAAGTTCACTCTTGTTTTTAATACCAGAGAGTCTTAGTCCATAGGCTACATTGTCGAAGATACTCATAGGAAACGGTGTAGGCTTTTGAAAAATCATCCCTACTTCTTGACGAAGCTTAATGAAATCATTCTCTTTTTTGAGTTCCAAGATGTTTTGTTTGCTTCCATCTGCTTTATAGAGGTTAATCTTACCTTCATACCTGTTCCCTGGATAGAGGTCATGTATGCGGTTCATCGCACGGAGCAAGGTAGATTTACCACAGCCACTTGGACCTATCATCGCAGTAATCTTATTGGCTTCTATGGGAAGGTTGATTTTATTGAGTGAGGGCTTTGGGGCACCTGCGTAGGTAAAGGTGAAATCTTTTAATTCCATTACCAAGTTGTCTTTATTCATGATATTCCTTCTTTTATTTCTTGTTTCTTATGGCAAAACGCCCGATGAGATTGATACACAGTACAATCGCTGTCAATATAAATGATGCTGCCCAGGCAAGCTCTCTACTTGCTTCATCTGGATAGGTTGCAAGATTATAGATACTTACTGTGAGTGAAGGGAATTGCCCCGATAAATCCATAGTAAAAAACTGATTGTTCGCAGAAGTAAAGAGCAGCGGTGCT
>JALSSQ010000156.1 GCA_026984165.1 Sulfurovum sp. | reverse complement strand
CTCATTTTTCATTTTTCATTTCTCATTTTTCATTCTATCAATGTTCCTCTCTAAAAGAAAAACCACCCTCTTGTAACTTCTCTCTGATAAGCACCTGATGTTCAATACCTTTCGTTTCTAATGCCACAGAAACATGTGCATCACCAAATTCTAAATCTGTAGAGGTTCTGTCATACCCTATCTGCACAATGTTGGCACCAATGTCCGTGAGTATTTTTGTAAAAGACTGTAAAGATCCGGGTTTATCTACCAATGTAACAAGCAGTTTCATTTTACGTGCTGACTTCATCAACCCTTTTTCTATAATGAGGGAGAGCATCGTCACATCAATGTTTCCTCCGCTTAATACGATACCGATTTTACTTCCTTTAGGTAAGTCAATCTTGTTATGTAGAAGTGCCGCCACACCTACTGCCCCTGCTCCTTCTACCAAAACTTTTTGTTTCTCTAGCAAAAAGAGTATTGCAGAAGCTATCTCATCTTCACATACAGATTCAAAAGCATCTACATTTTTTAAGATATACTCCAACGTGATAACGGATGTGTCTCTGACTGCTATACCATCTGCAATGGTTTTAACCCACGTCGTATCGATAGCACTTTTGGCATCATAAGATTTTTTCATCGCCGGTGCACCTGCGGAGGAGACAGCAATCACTTTACACTGCGGATTCAAAGCTTTTGCAGCTACAGACATCCCCGAAACAAGACCTCCCCCACCTACAGGCACGATGAGTGCATCCAAAGTTTGCTCTTCAAACATCTCCAAGGTAACAGTTCCTTGCCCTGCCATGACTTCATCATCAGTAAAAGGGTGTACAAAAGTGTAATGGTTTTCTTCTCCAAAAGTAACAGCATAGGCATACGCTTCATCATAATTAGCACCATGCAAAATAACACTTGCCCCAAACTCTTTAACACCTTGTATTTTAGTCAAAGGTGTAGATTCAGGCATAACAATGGTTGCTTCTATCCCAAAATGTTTTGCTGCAAATGCCACACCCTGTGCATGGTTGCCTGCACTTGCTGCAACCACACCACCTTTTTCTCCAGCTTCAACTAATGTTGCGACTTTGTTAAAAGCCCCTCTGAGTTTAAATGCCCCTGTACGCTGAAGATTCTCTTTTTTCAAATAAACTTCATAGCCACTCATCTCACTTAAAATAGGTGCGTATGTAAAAGGGGTACGATGTACCACACCCAATACTCTTTCATAAGCTTTTTTTATCTTGTTTAAGTCTAACATTAATCTTTCCTAGATACTATATTGCTAAGAATTATATCAGAACTAAGGATAAACAATGGAATGTGAATTGCCTCGTATAAATTCAAACCCCGAAGAGATGAAAAAATATTTTGAAGAGGCAAAAACGATTGCTGTGTTAGGAGCTTCACCAGATCCAAGTAAAGCGAGCAACCATGTTGCAGCATATTTAAGAGATGTAGGCTACAAAATGATACCTGTCTATCCAAAAGGTGATGAAATTTTAGGACAAAAAGTCTATAGAAGTTTAGCAGACATAGACGTACCTGTAGATATGGTAGTCGTTTTTAGAAAACCAGCAGCCCTTGATGCCATAGCCGATGCAGTCATCGCACGTGGAGATGTCAAAACCTACTGGACACAGCTTGAACTCATCAACAATGATGCAGCACAAAAAGTAAAAGAAGCAGGCATTAATGTCGTACAAAACCACTGTGCGATGATAGAACACAAACGTCTATTTAACGTATAAAATACCACAATAACAGGAAAATACATGACCAAACTTACACTTATAACACTGACTTTACTAGCCACATCAGCACTTCAGGCAGAAACAGTTACAGAACACTTTAAAGATGGTGTTGTCAAATCTCAAATAGAGTACAGAGATGGTACACATACAGATGTTTCAGAAGGCATCAAAGAGGGAATGGAAAAAGTCTATTACAATACTGGACAACTTGCCTATCAAGTTAACAATATAGACGGAAAACGTGATGGAAATATGGACTGGTACGATAGAGAACAACATCATTTAGAACGTATCCACTACAAGATGGGTAAACGTGACGGGAACAATAAAATATACTTTTCAGATGGTACTTTACGTATAGAGGTTAATTATGTAAACGATTTAAAAGAGGGACCGGAAAAATATTACTTCAGTACTGGTCAGCTCGCGTCTGAGGTCAATTATGTCCATGGCAAAAAAGAGGGCATACAAAAAGAGTATAATGAAGATGGCACACTCAACAATGAAGTGATGTACAAAAATGGCTATAAAGAGGGTGAAAAACGTTGGTACGACAAAAATGGAAAAGTCATTAAAACATTGACCTACAAAATGGACAGACCTATTGATCTGATGAAAAAAGTCCAAGCCAAAAAACCTGATGCAACCATAGACGCACTTAAGGGTTTGAACTTTAATCCAAATGACAGAAAAGTACAATAAGCTATGAGAAAAGATAGACAAACTCTCCTTTTTGTAGCGATAGGATATTTGGCTTTATGCAGTGAGCTCTTTGCCAAAGAGTATATCATAGAAGATGCTGCCCAGAAATCCACCTATGTGGATGGTGTTCGACAAGGTATGACATGGTGGTATGATGACAAACATCACATCAAATCTAAAGTAAACTTTGACCATGGTAAAGAAAATGGGCTCTATACATCATACTACGACAACGGCAAAAAGAAATTAGTAGTACACTACGTCAATGGACAAAAAAATGGTATTCAAAAAATCTACTATGACAATGGACAGTTAGGTTCTCAAGTAAACTACAATATGGGCAGACGAGAAGGTGTCATGACTGAATGGGATTTTGATGGATACAAATCTTCAGAAGTCTTTTATAAACACAACTATAAAGTAGGCATCAAAAAATATTTTGATCATAATGGGAAGGTCACCTTTACACAAGAGTTTAAAATGGATAGAAACCCCGTCATGGTAAAACTTTTAAAAGATAAACGCAAAGAGACATTGATTGATTTGGCAAAATATGGACTGCTGCCAAAATCTACTCCACTTAAAGATCGTATGCGTTAAACCCACATTTTCTTCGGGGCACTTTCTCATATGATTCTTAATGAAGCTACATTTTTACCTAATATTGCAGCTATTTTAATCTCTACAAAATCACTCTATTTACTACTGATTGTGGGGTGTTTTTCTATTACCTTATAACAAATATTTTCATATTTAATAATAATTTTTTCAAATGTTTCATTTAACAAAATATTTATATTTTTATTGATTTTTTAAAGAAAACTTAACGACTTTCATGAGAGAATAGGAGGTAATCAAAATTTAAAAGGAGACTAAAATGATTTCAAAAATTCTAAAAAGTACTGTAGCTGCCTCAATGTTAGCTACTGTCACTTTTGCTGCGTCTGGCTATGACAAAACACCACCTTTTGGCATGGACAAACTAGATAAAGTAAAAGTAAATGGCAAAGAGGCATATCAGAACAAATCTGACTACAGTCTGTTTACCAACTATGAACTAGGTATGCACTGTGTTGGCTTTGATATGAGCTACTGCTGTGTCATTCCGCCATATAACTCTATTCAGGCACAAGCTGTCAAGGTAGGAAAGGGAAGCAACCTTCCAAAACTACTTACACCAAAAGACAATGTAAAAGTGTTCTCTTACATTAAAGACAACTCATACTCTGAAGGTAACAAGATGAAATATTGGTCTGTTGCCAAAGATGTGGATGGTGACGGACATATGGATTCAGCTGGCGATAACGTAGCAAACTACGTATGGACACATCTCTTTATCTACAAAGACCTTGAAGGTACAATGCCAAAAGGTGCAAAAGATAAGGACAGACTCCATGTGGGTAAAGAAATTCCTGTAAAAATTGACCATGGTCCTTCTGGTGCGGCACTTACAGGCTATATGACATACGCAGGTAAAGATGGAGGAAATGTTGTTTTCTCTGATACACTCGTACCTCCTGTAAAAAATGTCAAACTTGTACTTACTGCTTCTCATATTTGGGATTCACTGGGTCTTCCTACCACTGCCTTTAATGACAGTAGAAGAAAAGGGTCACTACGTTCTGTAACAGAAAAAGATTTCCAACCATTCCAGTATGCAACCGTAGAGCTACATACAAATGATGGCAAACAGATCAAACAACCCAACGGTCATCCAGTCTCCTATTTTGGTACAAACCCTGTAGATATTCCTAACTGTTATGCATGTCACTCACGTACAGGTAAAGCGGCTCAAATGGCTAGAGATGAAGGGCTCAAACAAGGTGATCAAGAGTACAAATACTGGAAACAATACCCAGATGAATCAGAATATATGGCAAGACTTGCAGAAGGGTCTATCAATATCCTTTCATTGCATGATGCGCACCACGGTACAAAGTTCTTAGAGTTTTACAATCCAAATTCACCAGTGAAAAGACTTGGCAAAGTTGGTTTTGTAAACTGTACTGACTGTCATGGTGATAATGTTTCTGGTAACTTGGTTGAACCAAGAGTCTATGCTACAGGATATAAAACGGTTAAAGCAAAACCTCTTTCAGAAGCGGTACACGGCTTCCACCTTGCAATGGTACCTATGCCTGATGCTGCTGGACGTACACAAGCATGTCAATCATGTCACCCTACGCACTTCCAAAACCCTAACATGAATGATGATACAAACCCATTCCGTGTAACAGACAGATATGGTGAAGCACGATTTGCAAAAGGTGACATCAGAAAATCTGGTGGTGGGTGTTATGTAAGACGTGATGCACACTCTAATCCAAATGCTAAACCACCATTCTTCTTGAATAGCTATGGTAAATGGCAGCTTGAGAATGTAGCAACAAAAGATGAGCATGGTAAAGATGCTGGAGAACTTAGAGGTCTCTACTGTACAAACTGTCACACTAAAGTTGCACAAGCATTCTACAAAGCAGATAATCTAACCAATGATTCTAAACAAGAAGGTAAAACGTTAAGAAATAAATCTATCAAAGAAATAGTGAAAGCTATCGCCGGTGGAGATATGAAAAAATTTGCTGCTATGGCTGATGCGAAAGCAACAGGTAAAAACGAAGCACTCTCTTACTATATTGACCACAAATCAGCAACATTGGTGAAAAATGTAGGTAAAAATGGCAAACTGGATCTCAAACCTTGGAACCATAAATCAGGTGGCGAAGTACCATACTCTGCAGCGTCAGCTGGTAATGACTGGTGGTTAGCAGCATCTGAGCCTCACTGTGCAGACTGTCACTTGGCACCATTTGTTGAACAAGATACAGGAGGAAAATACTTCCCAATCGATCAGCCGAACAAGTACTCTCTATACAGATACTCTAAAGCGCACGGAGATATCGCATGTCAAACATGTCACGAATCGACTCACGGTCTTTACTCTTCACGTTATGATGGAGATGAGCGTTCAGTAGATGTAACGACACACGAACAAGCACTCCAATACTCACCAGATGGTAAGTATGCAGGTCCTGTTACATGTTCAGCATGTCACACAGTAAACAAAAATGGTGTACCAGTACAACTTGAAGGTACAGAATACGCAAATGACTACTGGGCAGCAGTAACACTCGCACACTTCATGAGAGAGGGCGACCAAAAACTAGAAGTAAAAGCGCTAGTGAAAAAGTACCCTTACAAAAACTCTGCAAAAGTAGTGACAGATGGCTGGAAGTAATTCCTCCCATTTGTGACACTCTTTCTCTTGCTTTTTGGCAAGAGAAATTTTTCCTTCGCATCTTTTACTTAAATTTTACGCAAAAAAACACCTGATTCTACATGCTCTGTGTAGGGGAACTGATCAAACATTGCAGCCTGTGCTACTTTGTGTGTTTGTGTTAATGTTTTCAAATCTCGCGCCAATGTTTTGGGGTTGCAAGAGATATAGATAATATTTTCTATCTGAGAAATCAGTTTAATAGTATCTTCATCCAGTCCTGCACGTGGAGGATCAACCAACACCGTAGAAAAATCATAGGCTTTCAGCTCAATACCTTTTAAACGCTCGAAAGCACGTACACCGTTCAATGCTTCTGTCATCTCCTCAGAAGAGAGTCTTGTAAAGGTGATATTATCTATATCATTGAGCGTACAGTTTTCCAATGCAGCGTGTATAGAACGTTTAGAAATTTCTGTTGCCAGGACTTTGTCAAAATAATGCGAAAGTGGTAAAGTAAAATTCCCTAGTCCACAATAAGACTCCAGAAAATCACCATACCCAACTTTTTTAGCCTGTGCTATTGCCCACTCTATCATTTTTACATTCACTGCGGGGTTTGGCTGGGTAAAGCCAGACTCATACTGCATATAGGTAAATGTTTTACCGTCAATATCTAGTTTTTCTGTTACAAATTCATCAGAGAGTATCACCTTTTGTTTACGGCTGCGCCCCATCACTTTACACTCTAATGCATGCTCCAAAAGTTTCGCTTCGGCACTCCAAGTATCATCTAGTTTTCTGTGATAGAGCATAGTAATGAGACACTCATCCGTCGTAGTTGCCAAAAACTCTACTGCAAAAAGTCTCTTTTTGAGTACCTCTGGTGAGGCATTGATTTTCTCAAGTAGTGCCCACATACGCTTTACTATAGGTTCTATAACCTTGGGGCACTCCTCTATGTTGATGGCACCATCCTTGGTAGCATTGCCCATGGCATAATCACAGCGATCACCCTCATGCCAAATACGAAACTCTGCCCTTGCTCTATAGTGTGAAGATGGAGAGTCAAAACGTTTCAGTTCTCTTGAAAAAAAGGGAGCCAAAAGTTCTGATACATAGGTTTGTTTTTGTTCCAACTGTGCTTCATAGCTTAACGAAAATAGGTTACATGAGCCACAAGTTCCAAAATGTTTACATCTCAATTTTATGCCTTTAATTACAATTAGGTATAATCGCAATGTTAATAATTTATATAATTTTATCTAAAAAAGGGGAATAAATGTCTATATCTGTTGTAATACTTGCCGCAGGTCAAGGTACTCGCATGAAATCTACTACACCAAAAGTACTTCATGAAATCTCTGGCAAACCTATGCTCTTTCATGCTATCGATGCGGCACAAAAGATTAGTAATGATATTACCGTGGTGCTCTACCACCAAGCTCAGCGCATTCAAGCAGAGATAGAAAAAGAGTATAAAAATATACACTTTCATATGCAGGATGCAGAGAAATATCCTGGTACAGGCGGGGCGATGAAAGGGGTGAATGTTAAACACACCAAAGCACTTATTCTTAATGGAGATATGCCACTTATCACTATGGATGCACTCAACGCACTCATACAAGGTGGTGCAGATATCAATATGTCAGTCATCAAACTTGACGATCCCAGTGGATATGGACGTGTTGTCATACTTGATAGTAAAGTACATGAAATCGTTGAAGAAAAAGATTGTATCCCTGCACAAAAAGAGATACAAACTGTTAATGCAGGTATCTATTGTGTTAAAAAAGAGTTACTTGACAAATATATTCCTCTATTAAATAATGAGAATGCCCAAAAAGAGTATTATCTTACAGACATCATCAAAATGGCAGTAGAAGAAGATAAAATCGTTCATCCTGTAATGGTAGAAGAAGAGGAGTTTAAAGGAGTAAATTCAAAACTTGATCTTGCGCATGCCGAAGAGATTATGCAACGACGCATCAAAACAGCACTGATGAAATCTGGTGTCACAATGCGTTTACCTGAGACTATCTATATAGACTCACGTGCTACTTTCGAGGGTGAATGTATAGTGGAAAGTGGTGTAAGCATTCAGGGGGCAACACATATCAAATCTTCACATATCAAAACAAACTCCGTGATAGAAGACTCCTATATTGAAAATTCTGATATAGGGCCTATGGGACGCATCAGACCACAATCACAAATCATCAATACACATATAGGTAACTTTGTAGAGGTCAAAAAGTCAACCCTAAGAGGTGTCAAAGCGGGGCACCTGACCTATCTGGGTGATGCAACCATAGAAGAGGGTACAAATATTGGTGCAGGAGTCATCACATGCAACTATGATGGCAAAAGCAAATACCAAACCCACATAGGCAAAAATGTATTTGTAGGTTCAGATACACAACTTGTCGCACCTGTGACTATTCCTGATGAAGTCATGATTGGCGCAGGTACCACTGTTACAAAAGATGCGCAACAGGGAGACTTGGTGCTCTCGCGCTCCGCACAAAAAAGTATTAAAAACTTCTTTTATAAGTTTTTTGAAAAGGCATAACCATGCAGATAGATCTCACAGACAAAAGTGTACTTCTTGGTGTTACAGGGAGTATTTCAGCATATAAAGCCTGCGATTTGGCACGTTTGTTTATCAAAGCAGGTGCAGAGGTACATGTGGTGATGACCCCTAGTGCTGAACGTTTTGTCTCTGCGCTTACCTTTGAGGCACTCACGCGTAATGCAGTATTGACACAGAGCAGTGAAAATTGGAGCTCAACACTCAATCATATCGATATAGGCAAAAGATGTGATGTTTTTGTCATCGCACCTGCTACAGCAAACACGCTCAATAAACTCTCCAAAGGGATTGCTGACAATATCTTGACACAGACAGCTTTAGCATTCAAAGGTGAGATGATAGTCGCCCCTGCTGCCAATACACAGATGCTTGCCAATCACTACACTGAAGGAAGTCTTAAAATGCTAGGGGTCAATGACTATATCATCATCAATCCCCAAGAGAAACTGCTTGCCTGTGGTGACATAGGAAACGGTGCCCTTGCAGACCCCCAAGAGATATTTTTTGAAGTGGCCAAATCACTTCTTAGAGATCCTTTTTGGCAAGATAGACGTATTGTCGTCACAGGAGGCGGTACACGCGAAAAGATAGATGAAGTGCGCTACATCTCCAACTTCTCTTCAGGTAAAATGGCAAAGGCTCTCTGCCTTTGGCTCTACCTCAAAGGAGCAGATGTCTGTTATATCACTACGATGCCTCATGATGATTTACCCTCAGATATTTATACCATAGATGTAGAAAATGCCCAGGAGATACTCGAATACACCCAAGATGCGATACGGGTGGCAAAAAAAGGAAAAATGTCAAAGCCCTCTATGAACGCTTCAGACAGACACCTCATCCAAAAAGAGCCTTACTTGTTTATGGTAGCCGCTGTAGCAGACTACAGACCTAAGTTTCCACAAAATGGAAAAATGAAAAAGTCTATGATAGGTGACACATGGAACATCGAACTCGTGCAAACAGACGATGTACTCTCCAGCCTCGACAAAACAGACATCAAAACCATTGCTTTTAAAGCAGAGATGGACAGCCAAGAGGGGCTATACAATGCCGTTAACCTACTCACCCAAAAAGATGTAGATGCTGTCTGTTACAACCTTTTAGATGATGCCAAAAGTTTCGGAGGGGATGAAAATGAGATCACCTTCATCACCAAAGACGCACAGGTAAATTTGGGGCGTGCAGACAAACTCACTCTTGCACACACTATCCTCAATGAAGCACAGAAACTAAGTCACAATGAAAACATGAGCCAAAGCAAAGAGCGCTTGATGGGAGAGATATAGAGATGTCAAGCACTGATGTAAAACATCTTGCGATCATCATGGATGGCAATGGACGTTGGGCGAAAAAACGTGGATTTTCTCGTACCAAAGGCCATGAAAAAGGTGCAGATGTCATACGTGATATCACTACCTACTGTGCAACAAACAAAGAGATAGATACGGTTACCTTTTATGCCTTTAGTACTGAAAACTGGAAACGCCCCAAACTCGAAGTGGAGTTTTTGATGAAACTTCTTGATAACTATCTCCAAAAAGAGCTTAAAACTTATCAAGAAAATGGTGTACGATTTAAGGCTATTGGTAACTTCGATGTGTTTTCTCAGGCTCTACAAAAACGCATTCAAGAAACAGAAAAAGCAACAAAAAACAATACAAAACTAATACAAATACTTGCATTAAATTATGGTGGACGTGCAGAGATTGTAAACAGCGTAAACAAACTTATCTCTACAGGAAAAACTATTCTTACAGAGGAAGATATTTCCTCTACGCTACAAACACCCTATAATGACATTGACTTACTTATACGTACTTCCGGAGAAGAACGTATATCTAATTTTTTGTTATGGCAATTAAGCTATGCAGAACTTTATTTCTCTCCTACACTTTGGCCTGATTTTTCCACTAAAGAGTTAGAAGAAATTATACAAAATTACAAAACACGAACACGGCGCTTTGGAGGCATTAAATGATAGAAACAACACTTGGCATACTAGTCTTTATCTTTGGAATCATGATTGGTTCATTTTTAAATGTAGTAATTTACCGCATCCCAAAAAATGAAAATATTGCCTTCCCTGCATCCAAGTGTCAGAGCTGTCAGACACCGCTAAAGTGGTATCACAATATTCCTATTTTTTCATGGATTTTTTTAGGTGGCAAATGTGCCTTTTGTAAAGAAACTATTGCAAAACAATATCCCATAGTAGAATTTATTACAGGTATTATCTTTGTAGTACTTTTCTACAAGACAGGATTGGTATGGTATTTTCCATTTGTTGCGGCAGCATTTGCTGCACTTTTTGCACTCGTTATGATAGACTTTAAATATATGGCAGTACCTGATTCAGTAAACTTTGCAGCCCTACTCTTTGCATTGGTGCAACCAAACTTTTTACATGCGCTCATTTATGCTTCTATCGCAGCAGGAGGGCTTTATCTTATTGGATTACTCTCTTCACTACTTGCCCGAAAACAAGCTATGGGTGGGGCAGATGTTATTGTAGCAGGAACCATGGGTGCATTACTTGGTTTTCCTAATTTTTTTGTAGCCATTTTTCTATCTGCAATTTTAGCGATGATACCTGCCATGATATGGAGAGACAAAGGTGTACCTTTTGTACCTTTTTTGGCTCTTGCTACATTCATTGTCTATTTATACGATACCCAAACCACGCAAATATTGGACACATTAATTTATGGTTAATTTAAAAGGATACATCTCGTCAAATTTCACCAAAGCATTTTTGACGATATTTTTGCCTTTTTTTCTTATTATTTCATTGGTTTATCTTGTAAAAATTTCTTCCCTTACTTCCCAAATACAAATTACTTTTACAGAACTTCTCACACTTTATGGATATTTCGTACCAAATATTATATTTTATACACTTCCTTTATCTTTTATAGCTGCATTGTCTAATGTACTTGTAAAACTTTCTCAAGACAATGAGCTTATTGCTCTCTATGCCTTAGGATTAAAAGCAAAAAAAATTTTACGTCCTTTACTCTTACTAGGTTTACTTTTTTCTCTTTTACTCATAGCCATCTCTTTTTTGGCAATGCCTCTGAGTAAACAATTATATAAAGAGTTTATAACATATAAAAAAGCAGAAGCAAAACTCAATATTGTTGCGGGAAAACTTGGTCAAAAATTTGGCGACTACTATGTTTATGTGAAGAAAAACAAAAAAGATCTCTTTCAAGATATTGTTATTTATAATCGTACAAAAAAAGATGTAGAACAATTTTTCTCATCACAAGAAGGCAAACTAAACAAAAACCATCATACAACATCTTTGTTGCTTAAAAATGGTTATGGATATACCTATACGAAAAAGAAATTGCAGCAAGCCCAGTACAAAAGCTTGGAAGTCTTTGATGGCCCCCAAAATCAATCGTTTCATTTTAAAAATATTCTTGCTCATTGGCGTAGCATAAATACAAATATCTCAATGCTTCACAGAATGCTATTTTTTATTTTTGTCAGCTTCATTCCTTTACTTTGTGTCTATATTGTTGCTGCATTTGCCATGATTAACCCTAGATATCAGAAAAATCACTCTTTTCTTATCATTTTTATAACAGCATTAGGACTTTATCTGCTTGCTTCTTCTTTGGAAAAATGGGGAACTTTCTCTATTTTATTGATAAGTGTAATACTCGTTACATTATTGGGACAATGGCTCTTTAAAAGACGTGTAGGAAAGTATTTTTAATGTCATATCCTTATCGTAGAGTCAAAGCAGTTATCGCCTATGACGGTTCCGTTTATTTTGGTTTCCAAAAGCAAACAACTACAAATAAAACAGTGACTGCTGAAATAGAAAAAGCATTACATACGCTACATATTAACACCTCTGTTGTTGGAAGTGGACGTACCGATGCAGGGGTACATGCTACAGGGCAAGTCATTCACTTTGACATTCCTGAATACTGGCATGATTTACAAAAACTCATGCTTAATCTAAACAGAAAACTAGATACCATTTATGTGAAACACATCTCTTTTGTATCAAGTGACTTTCATGCACGATTTTGGGCTCAAAAACGCCTCTATCGTTATCTTTTTAAAACATCAAAACCTTCTGTATTTGAAAAAAAATATATTTCTTATTATCAAACGTTTGATGCAAAACTACTTATAGAAGCATTAACTCTTTTTGAAGGCTCACATGATTTTAAATTTTTTAGAAAAACAGGTACAGATACATATACGACTATAAGAGAAATCTATTTTACAAAATACAAAGCATACAAAGGCTACCATATTATCTATTTTCAAGCCAATGGATTTTTACGTTCTCAAGTACGTATGATGGTAGAGGCTGCCATGCTTTGTGCAACCAATAAACTTACACTTCCGCAATTAAAAGAACAATTAGATTGTCAAAATAGACACACAACTAAACTTGCACCTGCTGAAGGATTATATTTAGCTAAAATTATATATTAGCTTTCACGTTTTTTTCACTTTTATTTGCTAAAATATACGTATGAAACATTTACTTGTACTTATATTATTATTTTTTAGCTTTTCCAATGCCGACGATATGAGACAGATTTACTTAAAAAATGCATGCCACTCTTG
>JALSSQ010000155.1 GCA_026984165.1 Sulfurovum sp. | reverse complement strand
GATAAAAGAACTTGACCCTAGACTTAAGTTTAAACAATCTGACCTCATAGTACAGGAGACATACAAAGAGGGCGATGTGATTGATGGCTATACCCTCATTAAATCTCTCATACAAAATAACCGTACATGGCTTTGTGAAAAACGTGGTTTGAACTATGTCATCAAATTTATACCTTTTGAAGCGATGGATGATGAGGTAATGCTTGATCTCTTTGTGAAAGAGGTGTGGATGGCTAAACGCTTGAAAGCAGGTTTTTTCCCTAAAGCTGTCGTACCTAAAAACCGTACGCATCGTTACTACATTATGGCATTTGTAGAGGGCAAAACACTCAAAGAGTTTACCCAAAAGAAGCCACTTTCCGTAGATATGTCTGTCGAACTTGCGGTATTTTTACTCAAGATGTCACAGTATCTTATACGTCAAGACTTGGTACATGGTGACATTAAACCTGAAAATATCATCGTGACTGAGCGTAAAGGAAAACTGGTCTTTAAGATGGTGGACTTTGGAAGTATTACTGAGGCATACTCCAATGTGACACGTGCAGGAACACCAAGTTACCTAGCACCAGAGCGTTTCAAACAAGCCCCTGTGAATGAGCAAACGGAAGTCTATGCCATAGGGGTTACACTCTATGAAGCACTGACACAAAAATTTCCATTTGGAGAGATAGAACCTTTCCAAACACCAAGCTTTGAAAAGAAGATAAAAGAGCCAAGTAAGCTCAATGCCAAAATACCAAAATGGCTAGAGTCCGTCATATTGCGTGCCTTAGAACCCAACACAGATAAGCGTTACCATAACTATTCAGAGATGCAGTATGAGGTGACAAATCCTCTCAAAGTAAAGCCCTATTTTGATAAAAGCACATCATTTATAGAGCGCCATGAAAAGATGGTCTATAAAGTGGGGTTTATCTCTATGTTGGTATTAAATATCATTCAGCTGATTTGGTTTTAACCTTTTTTATATTTTTACGATGTTTTTTGTAAGTGTCTGTAAAATCATGTACCCCTTTTTTATTGCGCATAAAAAAAAGATAGTTTGTTTGTGCAGGATAGATAGCTGCTTTAATGGCATGAAGACCTACAGAACCTATAGGAGATGGAGGTAAACCTTTGTATTTATAGGTATTAAAGGAGCTATTGTCTTCTTTAATACGTTGGTGTGTCACTTTAATATGTGAGTAGATACCATAGTTTAGTGTTCCATCCATTTGTAATCGCATATTATTTTTTAGTCTATTATAAATTACAGATGCAACGAGAGGCATTTCTTTTTCGTTTGCAGCTTCTTTTTGAATGATAGAAGCTATAGTGAGTATTTTTTTCCATTTTGTTTGATTATAGTCATGATATGCGTTTATGGCTAATTTTTTGTATGTACGTTCAGAGTTTTGCAATAAAAATTTTATGAGTTTATTTTCATTCATTTTTTTTGGTACGAGGTATGTATCTGCAAATATAGCTGCTTCAGGATACTGTGCATACATTTTATATGCCTCTAAAAGTTTACTTGTATTGATGTCAAGTTTATGTGCAACTTGGTTTAAAAATATCTCTTTGGTTTCTCCTGGTATAAGCGTAATTTTAAAGAGAGGTATTTTTGCTTGTGTCAACTGATATAAAAAATCAATACGATTCAGTATAGGTGTTTTAAATCTTACTTCTCCTTTTGAAATGTGACCCATTTGGGAGAGAAAAAATGCATCAATAAAGCCGACATCATAACCACTTGTGTTTAGCTGTGATATAATACTTTTAGCTGTAGCACCTTTGGAGATGGAGATTTTTTTTCCTGTAGGAGAGTGTGTATTGACAGGCAAGATAGTATAAAAGGTGAGTGAGATGATAAAAGCAAGTGCGATATTTTCTGCCCATGCTATCCATGTGCTATTACGAAATACATTGATATCTTTCATAGTCATTTTAATCGCTCTCTTTTTTTGGCTTAAAGTAGGAATAGAAGCCGATTCTTTGGTTTTAGGTAAGTATAAAGTTGAAGGATTATACCTCAAACTGGATAAAAAACTTACCCTAAAAGTAGAGAAGATAATAATTCCTAAAAGTAAAGATAAACCTTCTTTTAAAAATCTTGATAAAACGTTTGATACTATTAAATATCTTTTTACCTTTTTTGACTATATCGACTTGAAAAATGTGACATTTGAAAACAACCGTATTAATGTTGTTTTTACAAATGATATTTTATATATTACGAGTGATGATTATGAGATTGCAGGTAATATTCATCGGACAGGTCAGACATTAACTGCCAATATTTCAATGTTATATCTTAAAAAAAATGATATAAAAATAAAGGGAAATTTGAGTTATGATTTAGCACATAATATCTTAACGACGGAAGGTGATTTTGATGCCTATAATATTTTAGGTAGCTTTATAGCAAACAAAAAGGGAGATAGGATTACGTTTAAACTTTCAAGTAGTGAATTTACAGATTTGAAAACAGTGATTCGTACTTTTCATCTTACAAAGGGTGTAGAATCTTGGATAGTTGACAGAGTACAAGCTAAAAAATATCAACTTAATCGTCTTGAAGGAGAAGGTTTCATTGTTGATAATGCATTCAAACTGGACATAGATACCTTACGTGGGGAGATGCTTTTTGATGATGTAAAAATTTATTATCAAAAAAAATTGGATCCTATTTTGGCTAAAAATTTAAAGCTTGTTTATAAAAACAGAGCACTTTATTTTGATTTGGAAGAACCTGTATATAAACAAAGAGTATTAAAAGGTTCAAAGGTGGAAATTAGGGGATTAGGA
>JALSSQ010000154.1 GCA_026984165.1 Sulfurovum sp. | reverse complement strand
AATGCACCACGCCTTTACCATGCCAGCACTTGATACCGATGGCACAATAGCCTATGATAACATAGAGGATTTAAAATCGATAGCCTTTGACATCGTACTCAATGGTACAGAACTAGGCGGTGGTTCTATCCGTATCCATAAAGAGGATCTACAAAAAGAGATCTTCAAACTTATGGGCATCTCGGATGAAGAAGCCAATGAAAAATTTGGTTTCTTGCTTGAAGCCTTTAAATTTGGTGCACCACCACATGGTGGCTTTGCACTGGGACTTGACAGACTCATTATGCTTATGACACAAGCATCAAGCATCAGAGAGGTCATTGCCTTCCCTAAAACACAAAAAGCACAGTGTCTGCTTACACACGCACCAAGCCCTGTGGAAGATGAACAACTGAAAGAGCTTAGTCTTAGAATCAGAAAACAAGCACCAACGGCATAAATGTAGGTGCGTAACACGCACCAATATACAATGCTAAAATATTAAAAGGTGCGTGCTTACGCACCCTACAAGAAGGAAAACAAAATGAAAAAACTATTTTTAATCATCGGAGCACCAGGCTCAGGAAAGACAACAGATGCCAGCATTATTGCTGAAAAAAATGACAACATTGTACACTACTCTACAGGTGATATGCTTAGAGAAGAGGTCGCCTCAGGCTCAGCGCTTGGTAAAGAGATAGATGCCTATATCTCAAAAGGAGCACTTGTCCCATTGGAGATCATCGTCAATACGATTGTCTCTGCTATCAACAATGCCCCTGTGGACAATGTGCTCATTGATGGTTACCCAAGAAGTACAGAACAAATGACAGCTTTTGATGAACTTGTATCTAAAGAAGATAACATTGAATTGACTTCAGTCATCGAAGTACGTGTATCTCAAGAAGTGGCACGTCAGAGAATTTTGGGACGTCGTGCAGAAGCAGCACCTGGCGAAGAGCGCTCTGATGACAGTGAAGAGGTCTTTAACGATAGGATGAAAATCTATACCGATCCATTGGCAGAAATTCAAGACTTTTACACTAAGAAAAACTTATTGAAAGTCATTGATGGAGCCAGAACACTTGAAGAAGTAGTTGCAGATATGGAGGCTTTTGTAAAATCTAAAATCTAACTTTTTATTTTTCTCTTCTTACTCTTCTCCCCTTTTTTTTGGGGAAAACTTTTAAATACATTTTTCGTTATGCTTCTGTCTTATATTTATACATCAAAAATTATATAAGATTGTCTATAGATTTAGCATATTTCTATGAACCCGCTTCTACAAAGACATTCAGCATTGCTGGGCTTCCATTCCCTGCACAAGAATTTACGGTAGATCATCAAGAGCAAAGTTATTCATTTCAATTTAATTATAAATTCTAAAATAAAAGAGATGCTACTTTAGCATCTCTTCGAGCGTTACCTTCACATTTTCACCTAATGCCTTGACATCATAACCACCTTCCAAGAAAAATACAAAAGGGACATCTCTACTGGCAAGAATGTTTTGCACCATTTTTCTAATACCTTCTGTAGTTATATTGAGTTGTGCTAAAGGATCGCTCTCATGCAAATCATACCCTGCTGAAACTAAAATAATATCTGGTTCAAAACTATTAACAAGAGGTGGCAAATCATTTTCGTAAATATCTAATAGTTCTGTGTCTGTACTCTCTGGCATCATCAAATAATTTGCAGTATAGCCCTCTCCTTTTCCCTCACCTCTATGTGTCTCTGCACCAGTACCAGGGTAAGAAAATGCTTGATGAGAAGAAAAATAAAAGACGGTATCATCCTGCCAAAATGTATCTTGTGTGCCATTACCATGATGTACATCAAAATCTACTATCATCACTTTTTCGTAACCAATGTTCTGTGCATACTTTGCTGCTATGGCAATGTTGTTAAACAGACAAAAGCCCATAGCCTGTGTAGGAGTGGCATGATGTCCAGGAGGACGTACTGCACAAAAAGCACGTTCAAACTCCCCTGCTTTAATACCTTCAAGTGCCAATATTCCTGCCCCTACAGCCATACATGCTGCAGTGTAAGATTCCACACTACAGATAGTATCAGAATCAATACTCCCACCATATTCACACATATTTTCAATATTTTCAATGTACGCCAATGGGTGTACCAATTCAAGTATTGACTTTGAAACTTTAAAAGAAGATTTCATAGTGAGTTTGGGCGATAAAGGTTGAATGGCTTGATTCATAGCCCTAAGACGTTGTGGAGATTCTGGATGCATTGCACCTGTATCATGTTTCAAATATATTTCATCTGTAATATAAGCTATATTTTTCATAATAAATTATAGTCTATTTTATATCTAATCGCTTTTTTAGAGCTTCTATTTCCATTCTTAAAAGTCCAACTTCATTGCTTAGCAGTTTTATCTCCTCATCAAGGTTTTTTTTAGCTGTATTTTCTGCAGATACTATTCCTTCTTTTACTTCAGTTTCTATGCCTTCATCTATAATGATATACGTTATCTCTTTTCCATTTTCTTCTATAACCTCACTTTTGAGTTTACCTGATTTTACCATTTTCATCACATTAAAAATACTTAGTTTATGACTAATGGCATATGATTTAATTGTTACTTTCTGCATTGATTCTCCCTATATTTTTTTATTGAGTAGTATGAAATATATAGAATTGATGTATAATAATACTATATTAAATCAAAGGATCAAAGATGACATTTAAAAAATGTATCAGAATTATTTTCATTATACTGCTAAGTATGACCACAGTTACTATGGCAAAATCTGCCAAAGAGTTAGATCATGATGCCAATATGGCCATTAATAAATTTATCGCTAAAAACAAAAGTGCTGATGCTTTCTTAGTCAAAGCTAAAGCATTTCTGGTCTTTCCTGAGATTAAAGAAGCAGGTTTCTTTGTAGGCGGTAAATATGGAGAAGGTGTACTTCGTGTACAGCGTACAACCAAAGGATATTATTCTCTGACGGCAGCGTCTGTAGGAATGCAAATGGGAGCACAAAAATACGCTATGATTATTGCATTTACTACCGATGCTGCACTCAATGATTTTTTGCTAAATAGTGATGAATGGGAGACAGAAGTGGATGGAAAAATAACTGTGGCAGAATGGAATTCCAAAGAAGAATTAGATAAAGACTATAAAGATCCTATGGTTGCTTTTATATTTGATTCTAAAGGACTTATGGGTTCATTTTCAATGGAAGGCACAAAATTTAAAAAACTCAGCAAATAATCATATTCAACTCTTGACATAAAATAAGATATGCAAAATCAGAATATGAGATAATAGTAAAAAAGGAATAGACATGAAAAAAATAGTTTTTACTTTTGTCATAGTATTTATGGCATTCTCTAATCTAAGTTTTGCTAAAACAGCTAAAGAAATAGATACAGATGCAGATACTGCGCTGATACAATTTTACCATGATGTACCTGGAGGCAAAAAGTTTTTAAAAAAAGCAAAAGCGTATGTTGTTTTTCCAGATATCAATGAAGCAGGTTTTTTCTTTGGTGGAAAATATGGTGAAGGTGCTTTACGTGTCAATGGTAAAACAAAGTCATATCATAGCATTACTGCCCTTTCAGTAGGTATGCAGATGGGTATAGAAAACTACTCTCTTGTTATTGCATTTATGTCAGATGAAGCGCTTAAAAACTTCTTATTAGATGATGATGATTGGGAAAGTAATTTCTCAAGTAAAATAGTTATGGCAGAATGGACAACAGATGACAATGATGTTGATCAAGTAGATTATGGTGCTTCAACTATAGGCTTTGCTTATGACAGTACAGGTATGCTAGGTAAGCTTTCCATGGAAGGTACAAAGTTTGAACAGATTAATCCTGATGATTAAAATAGAATAAGGCTAGGTATTAAATCTATCCTTATACGAACATTTTTGACACAACTCTTCTACTGCTTTTCCTTCTTTAAATCCACTAAGCATTGCCCTTGCACGTTTTGATGTGACTATCTCATCTAAGGTATGTTCATGCAAATCTCCAAGTTCTATGATGCCATCACAATCCAAACAACATGGCACTACTTTACCTGAAGCGAGTATGGCTATATGTGACTGTAAGCCTTGACAGGTACCGTGTCCATAGTTTTTGTTTTTAAGTGAGGGCCATTCAAAGTAGTTGTCAAAGTGTACGCGTATCTTAGAGGCTAAACGTATAGATTTTGGTCGTTGTGCGTAAACTTCTTCAAGTGATAAAGAGGTATCAAATGTCTTACTTAGTTTTAGAAAAAGTATTTCATTAAAGGTGCGCTCAGACATCATCTCATCGAGATTCCATACACGTAAGTTGATAAACAACCCCTCTTTTCTCTCTAACTTAGTTTCACATAGTGCCAAAACAGGTCTCATGTACTGTTCAAATGTGAGTGAGGTATCATTTTTGTTAAAGGCATTAAGTGAGATATTGATTTGTTTGATACAAGGGTGAAAGAGTGTATCATAACGATGCTTTTTCAGAAAATAACCAGAGGTTGTAAGCATGGCTTTGAGTCCATACTTATGGATAATATCAAGATAATCATGCAAATTTGATTGTGTAAGGGGATCACCAACGACATGGCAGGCTATCTCTTTGGTATAATGCTTCGCTTGTTTTATGACAGATTCAAAAAATGCCAAATCCATCTCTTTGCTAGGTAGCGCCTTTGAAGGGCAAAAACTGCAAGACAAGCCACAAACATTGGTAAGTTCAATATAGATACGGTAAAACTTCACGTCTTACTTCATACAAGCAGATAGATCTGTGATATTTTTAGAACGCTTAATACATGGTATTCTTGACTCTAATTGATTAATTTCATTTTCTATCTTCTCTAAAAAAATATTTTTGTGTTCAATATCCCAAGTACTTAATATAGGTTCTTTCACTTCACCTATTTTCATTTTTAGAGCACTATATTCCTTTAAACAATGATTCGCATCAACTCTCTCTTCTACACTTTGGAGACACTCTCTTGTTTTTTTCATACCAAGTAAGAGTTTGGGCAAGAAGTCTTTTTGATATTCATATATTTTTTTCCCTATTTTATTAAGAAAAGCTGTTTTATCTTTTTGATTGATACCCAAATGATTATTATGTTTAATTATTTTTTTCTCTACAGTATAAGCAATATCTTTTAAAACTTCTACAAAGCACTTTGCTTTGCCTTCATTTTTAGTTTTTAAAGCAGTGTTAAAAAGTGCAAAATCTTCTTTAGGAAAATTCGGTAGGATACATTTTTTACCAGATACATTAATATCAAATACTATTTCAGTCGCTATCTTGTGATACGAGATACCCAATACATCAGATTCTATTTTTAAAGGTAAACCTTTATAGAGGCACTTACGTACACCATTTCCTTCCCAAATACTACATGTATAACCTAAAACACTATCTTTTCCACTCTTTTTCAAACCTTTTGTATCATATTCTTTAAGTACATTCGAAATACTTTTTGTACGTTTATGTATTTTTTTATTTTTAAAATCTACTGTATATAAAGCTTCTTTTGTTTGTTTTTCTAAACTTATAATGTTTTGTTTACTTTTTAAAGCGCCAGAAGTAGTTACAACGCCTTCTTCTTTAGAAAGAAGTGTTGTACCCCAATCCTTAAAACGAAGTGTTGCTTTGCCTTTCAAGGTAAGATTTGTCTCTGGAGTCAACACACCTCCACCATAAATATCATACACCACTTTACCTTTTTCTACATCAAAAGTGTGTCCGCCTATTGTAGCGAACAGTAGTGTTGAGTTTGTCAAAAAAATACCAATAAGTGCAGCTTTAAGTTCATAATACATCTGCTTCCTTTGTACCTTATCAAAAAAGGTAATACTCTGTTAATACAGTTATTGTAGCAAAATTAGAAACTATAAGAAATATCTGCAAAGATCATATCACTATTTTTTATATTATTGAATAGTTTTGAACCACCAATATAGTCAATTATACCCACATTTACATCTAAATCATCACTGATATTGTATTTTATCCATGCTCTTTGAAAGCCTCCCTCATCAAACTTTGATCCATATAAGGAAATAAGATAATTTGCATGAAGGGTTGCATTCATAAAATCAGATGTAATTCTTAATGCCTGTTGATACGTACTTTTATGTGGTAAAAACAATTCATTCCCCAGTCTTCTATCATAATTGTTAAAATGACGTAGTGAAAAATCATAACTAATCATCGTATCAGCTATACCATTATATTCAATCCCTATGAGAGCATCGGTACGAGAAAAAGATCTATCTTGTGCACTGGTATATTTAAGCCCATTAAAGTAAGCCAGTTCCGTTTTAAATAGCCATGAACCAGAAAGTACATTAAAGGCTGCACCAAACATATTTACTTTTTCATGTACAAATTTTGCTTGTGGCAAAAATTGTACATATCCCATATCATCTCGCACACGTGCTGCATAAAAGTTAACATCCCAACCAGAAAATTCTCCACCTATTGAGAGTGCATAGCTTACATCATGATAATTTTTCTCAGCTATATGTGGATCAATCTGTGGGTTAAAAGCAGAGCCAAAAGCTGGATTTATAGTAAAAAATTGTTCCAATACCGCAATAGGTGTAATACGCCAGTCTCCTATAAAAAAATCTAATTTTGCTATAGTAACAGGTAAACGCAAATCTTCTATATCGACTATCCCTGGGCGACGGTTATCTAAAGGATTTAAAATATCTGTAATACGTATTGTATCAGATCGTCCCCAAACCACTACCTGTCGTCCCAATTTTAAATCTATGTTATCACTAATACTACCTTCCACATAGGCATCATATAGACGAATTTCAGAACGCTGTTCATCAAGTTCATCACGCGAATATGTATTATTACGGATATCATAAATAGCATCGTAGTAAGCCTTAGCATTACTCTTAAAGCGCCAACCATTGTCAAATTTATGTTCATAATCTAAGAAGAATGAAGACTTCAAAGAGGTAAACTTGTCATGAGGAGATGTACCATTAAAAGAGTAGGCTATCTGTTCTGTCAGTTTTCCTGTAAAACCAAAGAGAGATTGAGCAGACTCACTCACATTGTTCTCTTCAGTTGCTAAAGTCTCTGTTTCTGAACCTGCCGAATCATCATCAAACCCTGCCATATCGTCATTACTCTGTTCTTCTGTCGAAGCAACAGATGAAGTCATGGTTGCAGAGCCTGCCGAATCATCAAAGCCTTCCAAATCCGCATCTATACTCTCAGCATAAACTCCAGTAGATAACAACACCGATAAAAACGTTATAACATAACGCCTCCCCCCACTTCTCATTCCTAACTCATCATTCTTCACTCTTCACTCCTCATTCTTCACCCTTCATTCTTCATTTTTCACTCTTCATTCTTCACTCTCTCTACAGTCCCTTTTCAAGTCTTCTTGTAGTAAATAAATCATCACTTAAAGGTTTATTGACTTTAATATTTTTGAACTGAAGTTCTGTTTTGTGTGTGGTTGTTTTGCCTTTTTTTGTAGTCATCGTCATATCGTCAACCACCCAAATACCATTTAGTTTATGTATTTTTTTCAAGTCAAGGTACTTTTTCTTACCATTTCTCATGTAGTTGATGACACGTACGGTCATATAGTTGTCTTTTCTTACGATAGCCACCGTTTTAGTATAGCCAGACTCTTTGATGACCTTTTTGTTTCTTGGTGTTGCTTCTATCATCCAGGCATCATGTCCACGTACTTTAGTCTCTTTGAGCAATTTAAAGTCATAATCTTCCAAATCTCTGTCTGTCATATCAAAATAAGAAAAGTCAGACCCCATAAAACTTCCACTTTTATCTGCACTTGGAATACGTTTTACCTTTTTTAGTGCAGGCAAATAAAGCCACTGATCATCATCTTTGTTTGGGTTATCGTAGTCATAGGTAAGAAATGCTGTATTTTTTACATCTGCTGGTGATTTAAAGAAGAGTATTTGATGTGTATCTACACCAAAATCTTTCCCATAAGATTTAATATTACGCACACGCTTATGGTGATTTTTATCCATGAGTACCATCAGCATGTCTTGTTCTATGGTCTTTCCGTCATCTCTGGCATCCACCTTCTCCATAATCGCTCTTGCCTGTGCATCATCTGCCAAGGCATGTGTAGTCATAAGTGAAAGTCCTAAAGTCAATCCGATTAATAATTTTTTTGCATTCATAATTTTCTCCATTTCTAATTTCTAATTTCTAATTTCTAATTGTAACACAAATGCGTTACTTAATCCAGCCATGTTTGGCAACCACCATCATCAATGCAGGTGCCAACAACAAATCCGCAAGCAATGCAAAGATAATCACCAAACCAGTAAGCAGTCCAAAGTTGTGTACCGAGATCATCTGTGCCATCATATAGGCAAAGAAGCCCAGCGAGAGCACCACTGAGGTGATGACCATTGCCTTACCTGTGGTAAAGAAAGTATGCTCGATCGCCTTGGCAGCGTTGTGTGTCTTGTGGTAGTATCGCCTAAAATTGTGGAGGAAATGTATGGTATCATCCACCGCCAGTCCAATGGCGATCGATCCGATCAACAGGGTGAACATATCCAACGGGATATCGGCGGCATACATCACCAGCAGCCCCATAATGATAGGCACAAGGTTAGGGATCATACTCAGTAGTCCCAGACGTACCGACTGCAAGATCAGCATCATCATCAGTGTAATGAGTACAAATGCGATGATATAACTGCGCACCGAAGAGCTGACCGACTGTGAGAAGGTGGTGATCAGCAGCGGTACCATTCCCGTTACTTCCGACTTGAGACCAAGGAAGGTCTCATGTAGCTCTTTTTTGACATAGTTGAGCACACCGACCGCTTTGACCGAATCGGTCCACGGTACCTTGATGGAGATACGTATCTTGCTAAATTGGCTATCGACCACATCCTCAAGGTCGTCACTGCCGGAGTTTTCAAAGAGTAGCAGCTCCTGTGCGACCAAATCAGCATTGTCGGGGATGGTGTAGTACTTCTCCTCATTGGCATGCAGGGCGCGGTTGGTCTCCTTGACAATAGTCGCCAGAGAGATTACCTTGCCGATATGGGTATAGGGGTCTTTGTATGTCTCCATACGGCGTGCCATCGCGTCCAGTTTTTTAAGCAGTACCGGATCGCTCCAGCCGTTCTCTTTGCCCGTATCGACCACTGCTTCAAGGGTGAGTGTCCCGTTCATCTTCGCATCGATGGTTTCGGTAGCCTGACGCACATCGACTGTAGGCTTGAACCAGTACAGCGGATTGTGCGAGAGTTCCAGCCGACTCGATGCCCAAAGCGCTACCCCGACAATAATCAGGCTGCCTATGATGATCTGGCGGTAGTAGTGCACCGGGATCAACGCCAGTTTCGCCATCACTCTGTCAAGTCGTCCCGGCTCGCTCTTTTTGCGTGGAAGCATCGGGCTGATACTTAGCAGTGCAGGCAACAAGGTCAGGGTCAAGAGCAGCGAGACCACCACCCCGAAAGAGGCGAAAATCCCCATATCTGAGATCGGTGCAACCTGACTGCCCGCAAACGACCCGATACCGATCGCCGTGGTGATGGAGGTCATCGAGATCGCCAGACCGGAGTGCCTGAGTGTGTAGCCTATCGCCTCCTTTTTGTCCCCGTTCTCATTGAAGCGGTCAAAGAAGATGCTCAGCACGTGCACCGTCGCACCCACACTCACCGCCAACAGCAGCGACGGGACGATCTGCGTGGGCAGCTTAAATGCCGTACCCGTCCACGCCATCATCCCCACCGTTGCCAGAAGTGCCAGTATGATGACAATAAGCGGATAGAGTACCGCCGAAATACGGTGGAACATCAAGAACAAAAAGACAATCACGATCAGCAGTGTCACACGGGTAAACTTCTGCATATCCGCCTGCATCTGACGCTTGAGCACCCCTACGACCACCGGAGAACCTGCCACGTAGATCTCAAGCCCCTCTTTTCGGTACTTCTGCGCGATCTTGAGCACGGCATCAACGATCTGAGAGTTCTCCTGATCGGTCAGAAAGACACGCCCATTCTCATCAACCATCGCTTTGTCAACACTCCTGTTGGTCTCAGTAGAAGCGGCATCCCCTTCAAAGCCTTCATCCGCATCAAACCCCACATCCACATCACTCCCCTGCGCAGTCTCTCCTTCGTGACTATAGGCATCGTTCTCGATAACGATCGTCGTCATCTTGCCGTCATGTGAGAGCAGCAGATCTTTATAGAAGTGTGAGGCAAGCGCACGCTTCTTGATCGACTCGACCTCCGCCTGTGTCTGAGGGAAAGGCTCAAGCAGGTCATCGGTGATTAGTTCATCTCCTCTAGCCCTTGTGTTACGAACATTGTAAAGTGATGTCACTTCATCGAGGTACGGCACATGCGCCTCAAGATCTTCATGGATGCTTCGCAGCTTTTTGAGAAAATCCAACGTAAAGATCTTGTCACTTTTGATCGCTACAGCGATACGCTCATCCCGCCCGAACTGCTCACGGAACTTGTTGTACTCCAACAGCACCGGATCGTTCGGATGCATAAATCCTTCTGTGGAAGTGTCAAACTTAATCTGTGGCAGATGCACGATCGGAATCGCCACCAAGATCAATGTCGCCAATATAACTTTCAGAGGATTGTTCGCGATCCAAACGCCCATCCTCCCCATGAAGTGTTCGAGTTTATGATACATATGTTTCCTTTATATGATTTGGTTTGCACATTTTACAAAAATCTCCTTTTTAATGGGGTATAATCACGGTTCTATTCACAATGGCTCCTTGTGTAATTTGTATTTCTGTCTGCAACACTTAACAGTGCAGGCAGATAAAACAGATCTATTATTAGTGCGATGACCAGTGCGGTTGCCGTCACTACCCCAAAGTTTTGATTGGGGGTAAACGTACTAAAAGCAAACACCGTAAATGACAATGTCAAGACCACGGTGGTAAAGAGTATCGCCTTACCTGCATAGTGCAAGACTTCATCAAATGTTTCACTCATCGTTAGCCCACGTTTACGTGCATCAAAATATTTGACGAGATAGTGTATGGTATCATCCACCGCTACACCGATGATAATCGCTCCTGCGATAGCCACACCCATATCTATGGTGAGTCCCAACCAACCCATCACACCGATAACAAGCACCACTGGAAGCAGATTTGGAAGCAACAGTATCCATAAAATCTTCAATCGTTTAAAGATAAACAGCATCATCAAAGAGACGATAAGTATCGTAAGACTGAGAGAATAGATCAGTGTTTTGGTCACATCTGCCTGCATCTTGGCATACATCGCTGTTTGCCCGGTAAGCGTGAGCGTATAAGGTGTTTTTTCCCACCAGGATTGGGCATAATGTATCATCTGCAAATCTTTGGACGTATCGACGATATTGGTCAGCACCGTAATACGAAACTTACGTTGGTCAAAATCCATTTGATCGGTTATCTCCATACCTTGAGGCAAGCCCATCGAGTAAAGAAGCAGGTATTGTGCTACCAGATTTTTATCTGCAGGGACCTCTTCTTTGTGGTTCATAATCTTGTTGTATCGTTTAATGATATCAAGCAGCGAGAAGATATGGCGTACATCTTTGGGGAACTTTTGGCTGTAGTCATGATAGAACTTCTCTACCGTCCTTAAAAATGCCGGATCTTTAATACCATCTTTTTTGCCAGTATCCACAAGCAAGATATACGACATAGGACCTGTCAGATGCGCCATTGTAAACTCTGAAGATTTGCGTATCTCTACCTTTTTATCGAAGTATTTGATAGTGTTTGAATCTACTTTGACAAATAAAAGTCCTAAGCCTAACACCGCTACGATAAGCGTACCAAAGAGGATAATCTTTTTATCATTTTTGACGATAAACGCACCATAGCCAAAACTTTTATAGGCTTTTTTCTCTACACTTGCACCTTTGATAGGCTTTTTGAGTAGCAACAACACAGCAGGCATCCAAAGCACTGAAATCACAAATGCCAAAGCAGCACCACTTGCCGTGGCAATCCCCAAAGTAGCCACAGGTACGATGTGAGAGATAGCCAAGGTACTAAACCCTACCATCGTGGTAAGGGAAGTAAGCAAAATAGGCAAAAAGTTTTTCTCCAAAGCGTGCAAAACTGCCTCTTTGTTTTCCATGCCCTCTTTTTTGTTCATGAGCCATAATGCATAGATATGCACCGCATCTGCAATACCAATAGCCACAATAAACACAGGAATGTTTGCCGTAAAGTTGTTAAGCTTATAGCCCAAGAGTGTCTGCACGGCAAGCACTGCCAAGAAAGTAAACAACACCACAGCTAACGGCAACAACGCACCAGAGACACGTCTAAAGAGCATAAAAAGCAGTATCATCGAAGCCAAAAATACCAATGGTGTAAAGACCATCGCATCATGCCCTGCGATATCTACAAAGGCTTGTGTCATCGGTGGACCACCATTGAGCCAGTACTTATAGCCTGTTTTCTTTGCTTCAGGCTCCAAAATCTTCTTCACATACCCCATCATCTCTGCTGAGATATCACCATGCTCATTGGCATCAGGTTCGAGTCTAGCAAATATCATTGTGGTTTTACCATCAGCAGAGATGAAACTGTCACGGATAATGCTGTCATGTGTGGCTATATCTAAACGGTTTTTCAAATACGCAGGTGTCGCCTCAGACAAATCCTCCATAATAAAATCATCGACCAACACATCATCAGGTTTGTCTGCCTCAGAATGTACCTGCTGGTAGTTGGTAATGCTATCAACCCTGTCTATATGTGGTACATCCCAAAATGCTTCAGTAATACGCTGTATGGATGAGAGTGCTTTTTTGTTAAAGATGCCGTTTTCATCTTTAAACACGATGGTAATCCCATCATCGTTAGAAAACTCTTCTCTAAACTTGTCATAGTCTGTGAGTGTCTTG
>JALSSQ010000153.1 GCA_026984165.1 Sulfurovum sp. | reverse complement strand
TATAAATCAAATATTTAGATATAATGCTAAGGTTATAATCTTCATCAAGGAACTACTATCAAAGCATTTGAAAAATTCAACCTACACCCTGGTATCCTCAAAGCCATTGCTCATGAGCACTATGAGAATGCTACTGCCATACAAAACAAAGTCATTCCTGTAGCGATGAAAGGTGCTGACGTACTTGGTGCTTCCAAATCTGGTACAGGGAAAACGGCTGCTTATGTATTGCCACTGCTACATAAACTGCAAAAACTAGTCAAAAAAGACAGCAAGGTCGTCAGGGCACTCATTATCGTACCTACTATTGAACTGGCAGACCAAGTCTCTCGTAGTATCGTAAACTTTTCAAAATACCTTGAGATACAAACCGTTAAGGTACAAGGTGGATCAAAAAAAATAGAGCAAATCGCTCGTATAAAACAAGGGGTAGATATAGTAGTCGCAACACCTGGGCGTTTGCAAGACTTTATAAACCATAAAAAAATAACCCTTGAACACGTCAATACCGTCATACTTGATGAAGCCGATACCATGCTTGATCTTGGATTTCTAACAGAGATAAAAGCCATATTGAAAGCCTGTCCAGCACAAAAACAGATGATGTGCTTTTCTGCCACCATTTCACAAAATATCAAAAAACTTGCCAAAGAATTTTTACGTGACCCAGCCATCGTTGAAGTGAGTAACAGACGTGATGTGGTAAATGTCATCAAACACAGAGCCTATAAAGTAGATAAAAAACGTAAAGCAGAGCTCGCAGCCAAACTCGTAAAAGATTTGGGTGTGGGACAGGTGCTGATATTTGTAAACAAAAAAGAGACAGCCAACAAACTTTTTGAGTACTTTAAAGCACAGGAGATATGGACAAGTATCATTCACGGAGACATTAAACGTGGGGGACGTGCCAAGGCACTGAGACTTTTTAAAAGTGGAAAATCACAAGTGCTCATAGCCACTGACATCGCCGCAAGGGGCATTGATATACCTGAACTTCCGATGGTCATCAACTATGACTTGCCAAAACTTACCGATGATTTTACACACCGTGCAGGACGTACAGGACGTGCCAACCATAAAGGGGGAGTCATTACCCTACTGACCATTGATGACTATCATCCCTTTTCTACCATAGAAAAACACCTCAAACTTAACATCAAACGTGAGATAATGAAGGGCTTTGAGATTAGCGACAAGCAACCACGCCAGGCACGTCCACGCAAGAAGTCTTTACGTGAAAAAAAAGGATACATAGACTACGATAAAAAGCGTAAGTTTAGCCATGCTGTACAAAAGAAAAAACGTGAAGAAGAGAAGAAAAGAAAGAAAAAGTAAAGAGAGAGCTAGTCTCTCTTTCACATGCTATTTACTTGTTGTAAAATATCTCCATACCATGCCTGCCAAAATAGCTCCAGCAATAGGAGCTACCCAAAATACCCATAGTTGACTCAATGCTGCTGTATCTGCGAACAATGCAGCTGCGGTACTTCTAGCTGGATTGACAGAAGTATTTGACACAGGTATAGAGATAAGGTGAATCAATGTAAGCCCTAAACCTATGGCTATAGGAGCAAAGCCTGAAGGTGCCCTTTCATCTGTTGAACCTAAAATAATGAAAAGAAACATAAAAGTCATTACCACTTCAGTGATAATGACCGAAGTAAGATTATATTTACCAGGGGAGAGTTCTCCAAAACCATTGGAAGCAAAACCACCAGCTTCAAAACCTGCTTGACCAGATGCAATCAGATACAGAACAAATGCACCGACAGAACCACCAATGACTTGTGCTACTATGTAGGGAAGTAGTTCTTTTGTTTCAAACTTGCCTGCAGACCATAGACCAAAAGAAACGGCAGGATTAAAATGTGCCCCTGAAATGTGTCCTACGGCATACGCCATAGTGAGTACAGTCAAACCAAATGCAAATGCAACGCCTACAAAACCTATGCCTAACTCTGGAAAACCTGCTGCAAGTACCGCAGAACCACACCCTCCTAAAACCAACCAAAATGTACCGAAGAACTCAGCACCTAATTTTTTACTTAATGTCATTCTTTCTCCTTAATAACTTTATATAAAAATTTATTATATCTTTTTATTATATTGTCACACCTTAAATAACTATAGAATATATTAGCTATAATTACCTATGAAATCAAACATTAAAACATCAAATTTTACTTTGGTACTCTCAGGTGGCGGTGCTTTAGGCATAGCACATTTAGGTGTGCTACATGATTTAGAAGAAAAAATGCTTGTGCCCACAGAGCTTGTAGGTACAAGTATGGGTGGAATTATTGCTGCATGTGTGTCTATAGGTATGAGCGAAGCGCAAATATATAAAGAAATAAAAACGTTTGCCTCGGTAACAAGGTGGCTAAAATTCTCTTTTTCAGGCAATGCCATTGTAGATAATGCCAAAATAGAAACTATTTTTAACAGACTCTTTGGTGAAAAAAAGATGGCAGATACGCAGATACCACTTAAAATTATTGCTACAAATCTTCTTAATGGACACAAGCGTGTTTTTACTCCAGATGATGATGTCTATATAAAAGATGCTATTTTGGCAACGATGGCGATACCAGGTGTGTTTGATGAGCACCACATAGAAGGAGAAACGTATGGCGATGGTTTCTTGTGTGAAAATCTAGGTATCAATGAAGCTACGCATACAAATGTTCTTGCTGTTGATGTGCTAGGCGAAAATGCTTTTGAAAAAACACTACCTGATAATTTTTTCAAAACTGCCAATGTCTTAGAGATGTTTGAAAAGTCTATGCGTCTGCTTATCTATA
>JALSSQ010000152.1 GCA_026984165.1 Sulfurovum sp. | reverse complement strand
TGACTTTAGGGTTGAGTATGCGTAATACCCCTTCATAATCCTTGTCATCCAAAGAGTTATAAATCAATACTACTTTTTTATCTAAGGCTTTTTCTATAGCACGTGCGGCTAAAGGGTTATGACCTACATCTATACGTATATTTTCTCTCAAAGGATAAAAACGTCCGAAGAGTTCTAGCGATTTCAGATCATTGACATTATAGGGAATATCTAAAATATCCAATGCCTGCATAGCAACTAAAGCATTAGATATAAGATAATTCGCCCAGCCTTTGGCTTGGGCGATATCTATTAACTCCTCATTCCTAATTCCTAATTCCTCACTCAAAAATATTTCTGCACCCTTCTGGGCAGAGATATTTTGTGCCACCTCAACAACTTCATCATACACCTGAGGGGCTAACAAAACTCTATCTTGAATACTGCGTATTTTCGTAGCTGCTATCGCTTCTATGCTCTCACCCAAAAATGCCTGATGGTCTATGCCTATAGGCGTAATGATGCTTAACTCTTTATCGCATACATTCGTCGCATCAAACTCACCACCAAGACCAGCTTCAAGTATCATCAAATCACAGTTTTCAAATACGACAAACGCCAAAAGTGTTGTATATTCAAAATAACTCAAGGCATCAGCCATCTCTTGCCCTAAAATAGCAAAAAGTCTTTGATGTGCTGTTTCCAGTACCTCATCAGAAGCATCTGCACCATCCAACCATATACGCTCATTAAAAACAAGAATATGCGGAGAAGTATAATGCCCCACCGAATAATTCCTCATTCCTAATTCCTCATTCCTAATTCCTTGCCGATAGGCAAGATAGGCAAGCATTCGCCCCGTAGAGCCTTTACCGTTCGTACCAACAATATGCACTGTTTTGGGATGGTTGATATGTGGTTTGAGTAGCGCATAAGCTGTATGTACACGCTTATGGTCTATCTCTTTGTAATAAAGTGGTTTAGAGTCTAAAAACTCTTTTAAATGTTTTCTACCATTCACCGCTTACTACTCACTGATATTAGCATCCCTTTTGCACTCACATAAGCCAAAAATTCATCCAATGCCTTTTCCAGCCCTCGACGTATTGCTTCTGTTCGGAGTGTCGATGAAGTTAAAGATGATGCCTGTATATCCGCTTCATGAACAGCGTTAATATTTTTTGTTACTTTTCCTTCTTTGGTTAACATATCAAACTTTACATAGATATTGGCTCGATAACGTGTCACATACCCATTTTCATAAGATAGTGGCGTAAAAGTACTTCCAGCATAGGTAATATATATTTGATTTTTGGCATCTACCTTAGATGTCACTCGACCTTTAAAACGTGTATAGATCAAACGATTCATTTCATCTTTAATAAAAGGGGCATTTTCAGGTTCGACCTTGTCTACTGCCACTTCAACATATACTGTATCAGAGAAGATGTTTTGGATCATATGTGAAGATGGTTTGTAACCACACGCCGTAAGGATTAAAAATGAGAAATTTAAAATGAGAAATTTCAGTATATTTTTTTCCAAAAAATTTTTATTATCTCTTCCCACAAAATATCCTTCAATTTCTACATTAAAATTTCAAATTTAATTAGGTTTTACTGCTAAATTAACTAACTTATTTGGTACTACTATCTCTTTTATAACAGTAGTTCCCTCTAGCCACTTAGCTCCTGCTTCTTTTGCCATAATCAATATCTCCTCCTGTGAGGCAGATGCATTCACTTCAATTTCTGTACGTTTTTTCCCACCTATCATCACCATATACAAGATACTCTCTTGCACAAAAACTTCTTCTTTTACTTCAAGTTGCACACCCAAGTTCTCTCTGGCAAACAAGATCTCTGAAAGCTCTGTTGCAACATGAGGGACAATAGGTTCCAACAGGTTTAGCATAATATACATTCCCTCTGTCCATACCTCAGGATTATCTTGTTTATCTAGCGCATTGAGTGCTTCCATACAAGCAGCGATAAGTGTATTGAAAGCAAATGTTTTTTCATACACATCGGTAGATTTTTGTAAGGCTTCATAGATTTTTACACGTGCGATTTTACTCTCTTTGCTTAACTTGCTTTGCTCTATAACAGGAAGGGTTTTACCGGCTACTTTAGCCTTTCTATCATAAAGTTTTTTAAGAAAACGAAATGCACCCTCAACTGCCGAGTCATTCCACTCTAGCTCTTTGGCAGGCGGTGCAGCAAACAACGTAAATAAACGCGCTGTATCTGCACCATACTTTTCTACCAAGGCATCAGGGTCAACAGTATTTCCTTTAGATTTAGACATCTTCGCACCATCCATGAGTACCATACCCTGTGTAAGCAGATTTTCAAAAGGCTCATCTATATCATGATATCCAAGGTCACGTAGCACTTTTGTAAAGAAACGCGCATAGAGTAGGTGCAAGATGGCATGTTCTATCCCACCGATATATTGGTCAACACTTAGCCAATAGTTGGCTTCTTCTTTGTCTATGCCAGTGATGTTCCATTTATTTGGGTTGGTTGCATAACGAAACTGATACCAACTAGACTGTACAAAAGTATCTAGGGTATCTGTCTCACGTATAGCCTCTTTCCCACACTTTGGACAGCTACAGTGCTTCCAAGTTGGATGTTTGTCTAATGGATTTCCTTCACCTGTTATCTCTACATCATCAGGCAGAGCAATAGGTAAATTTTCTACTTTTTCAGCCACAAGCCCACAGTCATCGCAATGCACAAAGGGAATAGGTGCTCCCCAATAACGCTGGCGTGAAATACCCCAGTTTCTTAGCTTGTAATTGGTCGTACCTTGACCTAACTCTTTTGCTTCAAAGAGTGCAATAATCTCTTTTTGTGCCTCTTTGTTTGGCATACCCGTAAATATCTCTGAGTTTTCCAAAGAGCCCTCAGCCGTATAAGGTAAGTCATCCCCACCCGCTATCACTCGTTTGATAGGCAAGTCATACTTAGTTGCAAACTCAAAGTCTCTCTCATCATGTGCAGGTACCGCCATCACCGCACCACCACCATAAGATGCCAATACAAAGTTCGCTGTCCATACAGGTATCTCTTCACGAGTTAAAGGGTGAATGACAGTCAGTCCCAAATCATACCCCTCTTTGCCCTCTTTGGCACGTTCTATCTCTGTCATGTTACCGATAGCCACTATTTTTTCTGCTACATCTGCATCCAGTAAATCGTTATCTAACAAATACTTTGTAATAGGATGTTCAGCAGCCAATGCAGAATAGGTCACGCCATAAATGGTATCTGGACGGGTAGTAAAGACCGTATATTTCTCAAAGTTTCCACCCAATTTCGCTTTAGAATCCTCACTTAATTCAAATTCAAACTCAAGTCCCTGTGATTTTCCTATCCAGTTTTCCTGCATGGTGAGTACCTGATTGGGCCATTTACCCTCAAGTTGTTTCAAATCACCCAACAAATTATCTGCATATTTAATGATATCCAGGTAGTACCCTGGCATCTCTTTAAGCTCCACTGGATTATCACACCTCCAACAGCATCCCTCTTCTACCTGTTCATTGGCAAGTACCGTATGACAGGACTCACACCAGTTCACTGTCGTACTTTCACGATACAACAAGCCCTCTTCAAACATCCTGATGATGAACTCCTGTTCCCACTTCGTATAAAGTGGGTCACAGGTAGCAAATTCACGTGTTTTAGAAAAGGAGAGTCCAAGGGCACCCAGTTCTTTTCTCATGTAGTCTATGTTGGAATATGTCCACTCTTTTGGATGCCTGCCATGCTTAATAGCTGCATTCTCCGCAGGCATACCAAACGCATCCCAACCGATGGGATGAAGTACATTAAAGTCTTGTTTTCTATAGTAACGTGCAAAGGCATCACCAATAGCATAGTTACGCACATGCCCCATGTGCAAACGCCCAGAGGGAAAAGGGAACATAGAGAGGATATATTTCTTTTTTCTACTTAAAGCATCATCAGGCTCAAAAGCTTTCTCCTCATCCCAAATTTTTTGCCATTTGGCTTCAATCTCATTTGGATTGTAACTCATTATCATTTCCTATAATTCTTTTGGAGAATTATAGCTAATGAATTAGGAATTAGGAATTAGGAATTAGGAATTTGTGTAAAATAACTCGAAAAATCCTTTAATTCTTCATTCCTAATTCCTAATTCCTCATTTTTCAATAAGCCCAAAGGCTTATTGAAACGTATTACACTGTCTCATATCACCAGAGACAAGTCCACGTTTAAACCATTCCATACGTTGTGCAGAACTTCCATGTGTAAAAGCATCAGGACGAACTCTTTGTCCTGCTTCGGCCTGTAATCTGTCATCCCCTATAGAAGTCGCTGCATTCAATGCTTCTGCAATATCACCCTCTTCTAGAATATTAAATTTCTTTTGTGCATGATGTGCCCACACACCAGCATAACAGTCTGCCTGAAGTTCTACACGTACCTGAAGCGCATTGGCTTTTTTACTGTTTCCCCATCCTTGTTTGGCATTTTGCACTTTATCTAAAGTACCTTGTAAATCTTGTACATGATGTCCTATCTCATGTGCTAACACATAAGCTTGCGCGAAATCTCCAGGAGCATTATGACGACGTGCCAATTCATCAAAGAAACCTAAATCCAAATAGACTTTTTTATCTGCCGGACAATAAAAAGGACCCATTTGTGCAGAAGCATATCCACAGCCAGAACGTGTGCTTCCACGATACAATACCATCGTAGGTTCAGTATATCTTAAACCATATTGGGGAAGCAAACTATTCCATATCTCTTCAGTACTGCCAAGTACTTTTTTCATAAAGACCGCCTGTTTTTCATCTTGTGCTTTATTCACAGGTGAAGAAGCACCACCTCCCAGACCTACAAGCGAAAGAGGATTAAATCCAGAAAAATAAGCTGCTGCGCCTAGACCAATTACTGCCCAACCTATTTTTGTTCTGAGCAATGGCTTAATAAAAGGCCAAATCATCATCATCATTCCCATAGAAGGAAGACCGCGTCTGCCTCCACCAGAAGAACTTCTTCTATCTTCTACATTGCGACTTTCACGTTCGTTATCCATTTTCATTTTAAAAACCTTGATAATTATTTAAGCTTAATTATACCAGTCAAAAGTAAAATTTAACTACAATATAGTAAAAAATTGAGGACTCATTGTGTCACTAGCTCTAGCAAGAAAATACAGACCTGCCACTTTTGATGACCTTATCGGTCAAGAGGCAGTTTCACAGACATTGTCACTTGCACTTGATGGCAACAGACTCTCTCATGCCTATCTTTTTTCAGGGCTAAGAGGCTCTGGTAAAACCTCTACTGCGCGTATTTTTGCCAAAGCACTGCTTTGTGAGAAAGGTGCCACTTCTCACCCTTGTGGCGTATGTACACACTGTATGATGGCAAGCGAAAATTCTCATATGGACATCATAGAGATGGATGCTGCTTCCAACCGTGGTATCGATGATATTAAAGAGCTTATAGAACACACAAAGTACAAACCAAGTTCAGCACGTTATAAAATCTTCATTATCGATGAAGTCCATATGCTAACCAACCAAGCCTTTAATGCACTGCTTAAAACCCTAGAAGAACCACCTGACTTTGTCAAATTTATCTTAGCAACGACCGATCCACTTAAACTCCCCGCGACTATCCTCTCGCGTACACAACATTTTAGATTTAAAAAAATCCCTCAGAATCTTATACTGAAACATTTAGAACATATTTTAAATCTTGAAAATATTGGCTATGAAGTAGAAGCTTTAGATATCATTGCACGCTCTGGTGCAGGCTCTCTTAGAGACTCTTTGACCCTCACCGACCAAGCTATCGTCTATTCTAAAAATTTTGTAGATGTAGCTACTGTCACAGGGATGTTAGGCATTATAGAACCTAGCCATTTGGAAGCACTGCTCAATGATATCATGGCAAAAGAGACTACCAAAATATTGGACTTCATCAAAATGGCACGCGATTATGAAGCAGAGATGATACTTGATGAACTCACCCTCTACCTCAAAGAACTTCTTCTTTCCAACCAAGCCAAACTTTCTCCTATGATCATAGAACGTTTTTTCAGAGTCATAGCAGAATCCAAAACCCTGCTCTCTTTAGGAAGTGATGGAGAGTTTGTCCTTTCACTGGCACTTTTTAAAATGATGGAATCTTTACAAATCAAAGACATCGACACCATGATACGTGGACTCGAAAAAGAACTTAAAGGAGTCGAAGTCTCTGAAATTATGGTAACTTCACCTACACCAGATCTCTCTGCTCCTACTGAAGTCATTACCATTACCCAAGAGGAAATAGACTCTTCTTTACCTACTCCAGTCGCTAAAAAGAACCCTGAGGTAGAGACTACTGAATCACCTGTGCCAAAAGAAAAAAAGAGCACTCTTCAAAAAAATATACCTCAAACGCAAACAGTAGAAGAAACTGTTGTCGTTCAAGACACACAAGTAGCTTCTCAAAACATAGATAACACTTTAACAAGTACCGTGACTGATACGCCAAAGCGTACCGAACCTACCGCTACACGTATGGTCACTAAACCTGTCAAAGACAAACCTACAGTGGCACAAGCCAACCCACATCAAAAAACCTTTGACAACCTTGTCAAAAAAATCTACGACAGAGACTACGACTTAGGGCAATGCTTTGAACAAAACATCAGCTTTGAAAGTTTTGAGGCAAACAAACTCACATGGGGCTCTAAAGCAGAAGGTGAAGAGAAAAAAATGCTTGTTACCCATTGGGGGCTCATCAATATGTTTGTCAAAGACCTCTTTGGCTTTGAGACCAAAATTATCAATGTAGCTAAAAAAAAAGCCATAACAGAGAGTAAGGAGCAGGGAGTAGGGAGTAGGGAGCAAGAAGTAACTACTGTGGCTGAGCCTGTCGAAGTCCCACACTCTGATGCAGATACCTCTTCCATGATAGAAGAAGTAGAGATGAAAAGCTCATGCATCTCCCCAGAAGCAGGCAACACAGAAGCCGCCAAAGAAAAAGACCCCTCCACCCTACTGCAAGAACCTATGATTAAAGAGGCAATTGCCTTGTTTGACCCTAAAAAGGTGAGGATAAAACGAAACTCGTAGCTTGGAGAAGAAATTTGGAAAATCAATCCACCCAAGCCTGCGTCACAATCTTAGGCTTATCATCATGTATCTTAATCTTCTCCGCCCCCACACAACGCCCCTCATCATCAAGTTCAAAAACCACAATCTGAAAAATAGCTTTGCAGGTATCAGGAACATCATAATGCCCGCCAAGAGAGGTTAAAAAACGTTTCACTGGGACAACATCATCCATCCCTATCACACCGTCACGACAACCCGTAAGTCCTACGTCTGTCACATAACAGCACCCATCTACTACCTGCAAGTCATCTGTAGCTACATGCGTGTGCGTGCCTAGTATAGCAGAGACTTCGCCTTTGAGCATTTGACGTAAGGCATTTTTTTCTGAGCTTGCTTCTGCATGCATGTCTATAATGATATGTTTGATATTTTGGGCTTTGAGTTTGGCAACCTCTTCTGCTATCATAGTAAAAGGGTTATCTACCATAGGCATCGTATAGTGTCCCATAAGGTTTATAATGGCTATTTCATGCCCCAAAAGTCTGGTTTGATATATGCCCTTGCCAGCAGTCTCTTTGGGATAATTGATAGGTCTAATGAGAGGATACTTGTCAAACATCTCAAGTATCTCTTTTTTATCAAAAGAGTGGTTACCTCCTGTCATCATATCTACACCATAGCCTAAAAGCTCTTTACAATTTTTCTCTGTCAATCCATAACCATGAGAGGCATTTTCATAGTTGGCAATCGTAAAGTCTATGAAATGTTCTTGTTGCAGACGTTTAAGATGTCGCCCCAACATTAAGCGACCTGGTTTACCGACAATATCCCCAATAAACCCTATTTTCACGATATTATTTAGCTTTCCCTGCAAAAGGAAGTAAAGCAGAAGCCCAAGTAAGCCCACCACCAAAAGTATCAAGCAGCATCAAATCCCCCTGTTTCAGTCTTCCAGATTCCCAAATATCATTAATCGCCATAGGAATAGATGCAGCAGAAGTATTACCATATTTACCTACAGTGAGTACCACCTGCTCCTCTTTCATCTTCAATGCATCACCCACCGCTTTGATAATACGATAATTGGCTTGATGAGGGATAAAGTGAGGTATATCATCGGCATTTATCTCATTTTTAGCGAGTATCTCTGTCACATCTTTTGTTAACGTTTTGACAGCCAATTTAAAGGTTTCATTCCCTTTCATCTGTACAAAATTTAATCCTTCATCTAGCACTTTTTGACTTGTTGGATTGACTGTACCCGGTGCCGGAGTCACGAGAAAATCGGCGTAAGAGCCATCAGCAGAGGCATGCACATCCACAAAACCTTCTTTTTTATCTGTACTTGCAGAGATAATCGCAGCCCCTGCACCGTCACCAAACAAAATACAGGTACTTCTGTCTGTATAATCAACAATAGACGAAAATTTTTCCGCACCCACAATAAGGACATTTTTCTTCATACCTGACTCTATAAACGCCTTTGCTAAAGTAAGAAGATACACAAAACCACTACAAGCTGCTGAAATATCGAAGGCCTGTACATTACTCATGCCTATCTTGTCAGAAATGATACATGCCGTGGAGGGCATATTGAAATAATCGGGAGTCACAGTGGCACACAGTACCAAATCTATCTCTTCTTTGGGGATACCAGAACGCTCTATGGCAAGTTGGGCCGCCTTCGCACCCATATCACTGGTTACTTCACCTTCTGCTGCTATATGACGCTCTTTAATACCTGTACGCTTAAGAATCCACTCATCAGTGGTATCTACCATCT
>JALSSQ010000151.1 GCA_026984165.1 Sulfurovum sp. | reverse complement strand
TGATTGTGCAAAAGAATTTTAGAAAGAAAAAAGGTGATATTTTACTGGCTGTGGCTAAAGATGGATTTATTAAAAAATCAGTTATTAAAGATGTATTGTTGTATGGGGATGCAAAATTGATAAGAGTAAAGTAATTTACCTTGGATTTTTTATCATATATCCTAGATTACGTATATTTAGAATGACTTCTTCTTTGAGCAGTTTTTTGAGACGATTAATCTCTGCACGTATGGTAGGTATAGTCACTTCCATCCCATCCCAAGCATTTGCTTCAAACAGATAATAATCAACAACATGGTTTTTATTGTTGGCTAAAAGTATGATGATTTTCATGTGTCTTTCAGAGAGCGTTTGTACTTCCCCTTTAAATAAAAGTTCTTCTTTTTCTATATTTAAACTATAATTTTCCGTTAATCTTATGTGACATTTTGGAATATAGCTTGTCTGTAATAACTTATCAACTCTAATTTCAAGCTCTTTGAGATGAAATGGCTTTTTTAAATAATCATGACACCCTAACTCAAATGCTCGACTAATATCATCTATATCTTTGAGTGCAGAAATGAAAATCGTGTGGGTATATATTTTTTCTTTATGTAAAGTCTCTAAGAGTTGGAGCCCCTTTATTTTGGGTACATTTATATCTAATATAAGTAAGTCATACCTATTAGATTTTATTGCCTCGAGTGCAGATAACCCATCTTTATATGATGCAATAGTATGCCCTTTGAGTTGCATAAATTGACCGATAGCATTGTTGAGTAATTGATCATCTTCAAGTAGCAGTATTTTCATGATTTCCCTTTGGAAAAGTATAACAAAAAGTTGTACGTGATTCATTAGATGTAACTGAAATATCAATATTTTCTTTAAAACAGATACTTTTAACCAAATCTAACCCTAAACCAAGTCCTTCTTCTAGAGTATCTTCTCGGTAGTACGCATCAAATATATGGTCAGTATCTTCTATTGGTGTAGAGTGACTGTAAATTTCAAAGATGATAGTATCAATAGTTTCTGATAAAAGAATAGTTACCGTCTCATATTCATAGGTATACTTGATGGCATTTGTAATATTATTATCTACTATACGCTGGAGTCTTGTTTCATTAAAAAATAATGATGCACTACTTGTTTTATCTATAATATGAAAAGAAATATTCGATTGTTTCGCTACAACGTCAAAAAAATGCACTCTATTTTTAACAAAAGAAGAAAACGCTATTTCTTCTTTGGGATATTCTAACGTATCACGCTGTGTCAAATAACTCAAATCATCGTATATCCCTGAAATATTTTTAGTAGCCGCTTCAATGTTTTGTAAAGCAATATGTTTTCCGTGTTCCATCTCGTGTAGTTCAATGTTCGCTACTATCACGGCAAGTGGAGTATTGGTCTCATGTACGGCATAGCGTAAAAAACGCTTTTGTGTAGCGAGTAACTTCTGAGAATACTCTTTTTCTTTCTTTAGTTTATTTTCATAATCTTCCCGAGACAAGCGAATGGCTTTTAAATAAAATATGTTAAAAAAGAAAATAAGTACACCATAAGGTAAATAAACAGCTATATTTTCACCAGAAGCATCTAAATGTTTATAAAAAGATATAAGCCCCAATAGTCCTGTAGAGAAAAATGCTATGAATCCAAAAATAAGTATAGTGTATTGTTTAGTTGAAAAGGGAAAAGTTTGTATTTTTTTATAAAATGCCACATTTTTTCCTTTATACATAATTGATAGGAATATTATAGTTAAACTATACTCAATGTTGTATGTATGGAGTGCTATTTTGATGCTATTTAACTAGAGTATACTCTAATCAGCAAATCTTATTTTAAAGATTTGACAAACATATTTTGGAGGAAACTTACATGAAAAAGACAATTTTAAGCACTGCACTTATCGCAGCTTTAGGTGTGCCAGCATTTGCGACACAATTTATTACTATCGGTACGGGTGGGGTGACGGGAACATACTACCCAACAGGTGGGGCAATCTGTCGTATGATGAACAAAGACCGTAAAACCACTGGTATTAGATGTTCGGTTGAATCTACGGGTGGTTCTGTATACAATGTAAATACCATCAATACTAATGAACTTGATTTTGGTATTGCCCAAAGTGATACTGCATATCAGGCATATAATGGAGAGGGTAAATTTAAAGGTAAAGCAATTAAAGGTTTACGTTCGGTACTGGCTATTTATCCAGAGCTTTTAGCCTTTGTGGTTACAAAAAAATCAGGCATTAAAACACTGGCAGATGTAAAAGGTAAAAAGCTTAATATTGACATTCCTGGCTCAGGTACACGTATGACGACAGACATTGTGTTAGAAGCCTTTGGTATCAAGCATTTAGATTTAGCACTTGCAAATGAGCTTAAATCAAGTGAAGGTCCAACGATGCTAAAAGACAACAAAATTGATGGATACTTCGGTGTATTTGGTCACCCAACTGCAAACATCAAAGATGCCTCTAACTCAGTAGATATTGACTTGGTACCTATAGAAGGTGCACCGATTGATGCTTTGGTTGAGAAGTATTCTTACTATGCCAAAGGAGTTATTTCTGGTACGTTCTATAAAGGTGTAGAGCATGATACGCCAAGTATTGGGGTAAAAGCAGTCTTAGTGACGAAAGACAGTATTGATGAAAAAATTGTTTATACAGTGGCTAAAACGATACTAGACCACTTTGATGAGTTTAAAAAATTACACCCAGCATATAAAACGATTACGAAAGAATCCTTGTTAGATGGACTAGCAGTACCACAACATCCAGGGGCTGTTAAAGCATTTAAAGAAGCAGGTCTTTTGAAATAGTATTTTGATTGATGACTGAGAGAGGAGGTTTCTCATGAATGAAAATAC
>JALSSQ010000150.1 GCA_026984165.1 Sulfurovum sp. | reverse complement strand
CATAACACTCATCATTCATCAACACAAAGTCATGTTTAAGTGCAAGTTCTACCCATTTTTTCAAGTCATCCATACCCATGACAGAAGAGGTAGGGTTGTTTGGTGAATTGAGTATAACAAAATCTGCCCTGCTTAATGCTTCTTCATCTACTACAGGCTGGAAGTGATTTGCAGCATTGAGGTTAAGGTAAATCACCTCAGCCCTACACGCTTTGGCTGCCCCTTCATATATCTGATAAAAAGGATTAGGAAAAACCATCACAGGGTCTTTGAGATCGTGCAGTAAAAACTGTGGAAAGTTAAAAAGCACTTCACGTGTACCAAAAGTAGGGATGATTTGAGCGTTATCCAAGTCTAAACCAAAGCGTTCTTTGTTGTACGTTAACATCGCTTCACGAAGCACAGCTTCACCTGCAGTTTTTGGGTACTTGTTTAGTAGCGATGCATGTTCATTGAGTGCATCGAGTATAAACGCTGGCGTGGCAAACTGTGGCTCACCAATGGTTAAAGAGCGTGCGTCATATTCGGTGTTTGGCGTAATGTCTTGCAGTAAGGTATTGAGTTTTTCAAAAGGGTAGGTTTCAAAGTTCATGATTGCCCTAAATTTTTAGAAAATTATAGCGTAGTTGAAGTAAACTACAACTGTACAATAAAAGCATCTTTGTTCAAATGATTGCATACTTTTTTAAGTGCTTCTCTAGCATCTTCCTTTTGAGCATAGGGACCTATAAGAACTTTGTATTTTTCAAAATGTCGCATTTTATAAGGTAGTCCCAAACGTTCTATGCGTAAAAAATATGCTTTAGAAGGTTGCCTCATAAAAGAACCTGCTTGCACATAATACTGACGTGTATTTACAAAAAACGGTGTACGTGTCCTCATAGACCATAGAGATGTTTTATCATGAGATATAGTTTTATCTGCAATCATACCTTTAGATTTGTAGTTTACGAGCCACTTGATAATATCGTTTTGAAGTTGCGCTGCCCTCCAATGCCCTCTATTGGTATGTGTAAGTATAGTTACAATATACAGCCTTCCTTGTTTGCTTTTTACATAACCTGTTATATTTTTCACACGTTTTAATGTCCCTGTTTTCATCCATGCCCTATGAGCAACAATGCTTCCTTTAAAACGTCTTTTTATGGTACCATCTACTCCCGCAATAGAAAGTGTATTCATCCATCTTTGTCCATATCGTTCATAGGCATTATCAAGCATATTGGTTAACATTTTTGCAGAAATTTTTGCACTTCTTGAAAGTCCACAACCATTGTCTATATACAATGTATCTATACCCAGTGCCCCATGCCTTCTCAAAATAGCCTCAACTGCTCTTCTTCCTTTATCGACAGTAGCAGGTGCCCCATACATTTTAGCTCCGAGTGTAAGAAGTAAATGCCGTGCGTAAAGATTATTGCTCTTTTTGGCTGTTTTGGAAACTATCATTTCAAGTGGACGAGAATAGTGTGTAAAAAGTAATCTTGCATTTTGTGGTACTTTACGTAAGCGCATATTTCCTGATACTATGATGCCCTCCTTTTTAAGTGCATCTTTTAATGCATAATAAAAAGAGAGATACGGTTTTGTAAGAACCTTGCAGATATTACGTGTGCCACAATGTTGTGAAATTTTTCCTTGTAACAATACAGTAGGCATCGCTTTAGTTTGTTCTATATGAATACCTGGCCAAGAGTATCTCCCTTTACATGGTTTATTTACACGTTGTAGTTTATTGATAACCCTATAACTTCCATCAGCACCTTTTTTAACAATATTATTTTCTATTGGTGTCACACAAATCGTACTTACACGCTCATTAAACATCATAGCATCAGGCATGGCATTGTAAGGACTAAAAGGATATTCATCAAACTTAGAACTATTTTTTGTACCTACCCTAAAATAAGAACGATCAATCACTATATGTCCTGTAATTTTTTGGATACCTCGCGCATCTATATTTCTGACTATTTCTTTTAAATTTTTTGTATTTAATGTAGGGTCACCAAAACCCTTCACAATCAAGTCACCATAAAGCGTACCATTGCGCACTGTACCTGCAACATAAAACTTTGTAGGGAAACGATAATTAAATCCCAATTTAAGTAAGGAAGCATATGTACTAAGGACTTTGATTACAGAGGCAGGGGTTCGTGCTACATCTGCATTGTGAGAAATGATTGTACGACCATTTCTTCCCACTTCTTTAATGTAAATACTTACATCTTTTGATGCTATAGTGGAATGCTCAATAAGTGTTTGTATACTTTGAGGTAACGCATATACACTTAAGGTATATATATAAAAAAGTATTAAAACTTTCACACTTTACTCCTATATGCTTTTGAAAGTCTGTGCATGGCTTCTTGTAGCGTAGCTTGAGATGTACCTACATTTAATCGCATAAATCCTTCTCCTTGTTTTCCAAAATCCATTCCATTATTGAGTCCTAGTTTTGCCTCATACACAAAAAAATGTGTAAGCATTTCTTGAGACATAGACAAACCTTTACAATCTAGCCACATTAAAAAAGTACCTTCTGTCTTTACAGGTACAATAGGTAACTTCGTATCTTTTAAAAACCTTGTTACATAGGCTATATTATCAGATAAATGCTTTTTCAGCGCATCTAGCCATGCATCCCCTTTTTCATAAGCAGATATCAAGGCTTCTATGCCAAAGGGATTCCCGTTGGTAATACCTGATTTGTCTTGTTTTGCAATATATTGATGTCGTAAATGCCTATTTGGGATGATAGCATAGGAGGTATTGAGCCCTGCGATGTTAAAGGTTTTTGATGGGGCATTGAGCACGACACAGTGCTGCATGATATTTTCAAAACTTCCTATGCTGTGATGCACTTTATAATACACA
>JALSSQ010000149.1 GCA_026984165.1 Sulfurovum sp. | reverse complement strand
GCTCCATGTAGGGTACAAACTTACGCTTTTTGGTTTGTGCTTTTATTTTCTGTGCCAGTGCTATCATCTCTAAGATCTCTTCTTTGCTAAAATCTTTGAGTGTTAAAAAGTGTCTCATGGGTTTATCCTAAAATAGGTGTATCTTAGTTTATTAATGCGACTAGTTGCATGAGCACTCTACTGAAGAGGTCTCAGTGACAACGTAGTTTTTTGGGCTTTGCCTAAAAAGCGTCATAAAATAAGAAAAAGAATATTTTACCATAATTTGGGTTGCAAAATTATAAAAGAGGTTTTCTTACATCTTTCCCAAGTTCTTTGGCAATGCTATAGGCTATGAGATGTGCAATCTTTTTTAGACGAGGCTTGAGCCATTTGGTTTGTGTGTCACAGGTAATCTCTCCCAGTTCTAAAAGCAAAAACTTTTCTGCATGTATCCAGCGGTAGCCGTAGTAGTTACGCAGGTTTGGAGTGAAGTTGTCTTTGTGCCATGCATAAGGGAAGTAGGATGCATAAAGATGCTTCCATCTTTGCGCAAAATCATAAGAGTCATCAGAGGGGTAGCCAATAGATGCACCTGATGCACAAGGGGTTGTTGCGCCATCGAAGTGTATAGAGATAGCTATCTTTGCACGCGTAAGAGAGACGCGTGCAGGCATACGTTTGACATCTATGTGCCATGCACGCAGTTGTTTGGTTACTTCATCGGCTACGAGGATGTTCCACTCCTCTTCACGGTAGCGTTTACTTTCAGCACCTGTGTTGCCTGTAGTTCTGCCTTCATGCCCTGCTTGGATGACAACACTCACAGGCTTTGTTGTACTCCAATAGAGTATAAACGCCATAAGAAAGATGATAAGAAGGGCAAAAAAAGTTGCGGCTTTGTTCTTGATGTTCATGGATGGGATTATAGCAAAAGTATTTGACACATTTCTATGAATGTGGTACAAAATGAATATATAGTTCTGTGTATTGTTTTCACTTATTTTTGTTATACTAATACTATACTACTTTGTATCAAAGGTCATCCATGGATATTACAACGACGCAACTTTGGGAAATGTTTAAACATGTGCGTACATGGTTAACCAACCTAGAACGTGCAAGTGATGAAAGAAAAAAAGAGTCAATCAATGCATTAAGAGCGGTTATCAAAGCTGTGAGAAAAACAGAAAGTTACTTGCGTAGACTAGACAAAGAGGGGCAAGATCATACTATGGAAGATGAGCTCTCTACTCTATGGACAGACCTCTCTTACCAGTTAACAGATCTGGGGCTAGACAAATTGGCAGCGAAATGTTTTTTAAAGGGTAAATATTGGGCAAACCGTGAAAACTACAGTGAGACAAAGTTTCATGATAAATCTGTCATCTCCCTGCAAATGATAGAACACCTTGCCAGTAAACATCTGAGACATATAAAGAAAACATAGGAAGCGCTTGTCTCGTGTATATTCGTGCCTGCATGGTAATGAAAAAAATATGATATAATTAAATCAACATCCAAGTAAAAGGATAATCCATGTCTATAGATGAAATAAAGATGCTAGATATTAGCGAACGTATCATACTTGTAGAAGAGATATGGGACTCCATCGCGAAAGAACAAGATAATGTAGGACTGTCTGAGTATGAAAAAAGTGTTTTAGATGAGAGACTTGCATCACTAGAAAATAATCCTGACATGCTTATGTCTTGGGATGAGATGAAAGATAAAATTAGAAACTAAATGCATAAACTGAAGTTAAAACCAGAGGTTTATGACGATATAAAAACAGCTTATGACTGGTACGAATCTCAACGTATAGGTCTTGGAGAAGACTTTCTCCTTATCCTTGAAGAATCTTATTCTAAAATTACAAGAACTCCTAAAGCGTATCAACGCATTTACAAAATAGCCAGACGTAAGTTAGTACATAAGTTTCCTTATGGAGTATTTTTTGTATTGAAAGATGATGAGGTTATTGTCATTGCCATTATGCATACCAGAAGAAAACCTAGTGATTGGGGTGAACGAGTATGATGGCGGGGGGGGGGTAAGAGGGATGATATGGAAGTGTATCGTAAGGCTGGGGAGAGAAGGTGAGTATTGAAGATAGATTAAATGAATTTAATGATTATTGTGAAGGGCAGCTAAATTCTATAGACGAATTATCTGCACCAAGTCATGAGACTTTATTTAAAAAGAAGCTTTATATATCTTTTTTAGAATCTTTGGCAAAAGCTGCCTATCCCAAAGAAGGTGTAAAAAAAAGGTTTATCCTATTTCTAAAAACATTTACTAGTTGGGCTGAATATAACCACTATTGCCCTGTCTCTCTTGAAAATAAGGAAAAAATAGAAGAGGTATTAAATTCAAATCGGTATTTTCAAATTGAGAATGTTTCCATTGCTAAGCAAGATTGTCAAGACAATAAACATACTTATGCTAGATTGCTTTATGAAGCGAGGAATAGCCTTGTTCATCAGTTTCAATCTTCAACAGAGTGGGAAGAGTCCACAAAGAGACATGGGATAGAGACTCCTTTTTATGAAGTAATTCGTACGCAAGTTTTTGACAAAAATAATCAAAATTTAAAAGATATGAAAAAGTCTATTGAACTTGTATTTCCAAATACATTTTTAAAGAAATTGTCAGAAGAGGGGTTGAAAAATTTTATTGAGTATTGTCGAGAAGAAGGATTAAACCCTTTTCCTAGATATTATGCAGAAAGAAAAATATTTGAACAAAAAATATAGTTTATAAGGTGCGTTAGCAAACACACCCAAAATTATTTTTGCAACAACTCCGCCGCTTCCTTCGCATGATACGTAATAATAATATCCGCCCCAGCACGTTTAAACCCTAACAATGTCTCCATCATTACTGCATCATAGTCTATGACACCTGCC
>JALSSQ010000148.1 GCA_026984165.1 Sulfurovum sp. | reverse complement strand
GCAAATATACCGCTAATGTATCTGTCAGAAATGGTACAATCTATGTTCAAGCCTATGTAAATGGCATACGATATAGAAAAAGTACAGGGAAAAAAGATACAAAAGCAAACTTAGCATGGGTGAGAAAAAATGCCTATGATGTTCTTTTAAATTTAATTGACACAAGCGAAGTTAAAAAACAAAGCTCTATTTTAAAAAACTATGGTTTTAAATCACTTGAGATAAATGCACAAAATAGAAGAGAAAGCACAACAAAAGAGTACATAGCTACTTTTAAAAAGCATATAATCCCCTATTTTGGTAAATGGAAACTCGAAGATATAAAGCCATCTGATTTAAAAATGTGGCAGATGAAACTTTTGCAAGGTAGAAGCGGCGTAACAGTCAATGATATAAGAAGTGTTTTTAGAGGTATCTTGCAAGATGCTTTTTATGATGAATTGATTGATAGAAACCCTTTTGACCTTGTTAAAAGACCTAAAAAAGAGAAAGCAAAAATAAATCCTTTCTCTTTAGAAGAAGCACAGCTACTTATACAAAATGCTGATGAATGGTTTAAGCACTATATTATAGTAGCTTTCTTTACTGGCATTAGAACTGGAGAGATGCTAGGACTTCAATGGAAAGATATTGATTTTAACAATGATATCATCCATATAAAAAGAAGTATCCGAAAAGGTTTAATAACAGCACCAAAAACAGAAAATAGTATAAGAGAGATAGATATGCTCCCAGTTGTTAAAAATGCACTACAAGAACAAAAAAAGATAACTGGCAATAAAATATATGTTTTCGTAAACCAATATGGTAATTTTTACAGCACATCTGAAAAGATTATCAAGCATAAATGGAAGCCATTGCTAGAGAAGTGTAATTTAGAGTATAGAATACTTTACCACACTAGACACTCTTTTGCTTCTATCATGCTTGGACAAAATGAAGACATAGCTTGGATATCAAATATGATGGGTCATGCAGATATTCATACAACTTTGACAAAATATACTAGGTATATTCCAAAAAAAAATATAAAAAGGGCAAGTTTTTTAAATGAATTTAGTATAGCTTAAAACCTAAATGATTGAAGTGCCTAAAAATGGGGATTTAAATGGCGCGGCGGACGAGACTCGAACTCGCGACCCCCGGCGTGACAGGCCGGTATTCTAACCAACTAAACTACCGCCGCACCTAAGTTATGGTGGTCGCTACAAGACTCGAACTTGTGACATCCACCTTGTAAGGGTGGCGCTCTACCAACTGAGCTAAGCGACCAAAGGACTCCTTGAAAAACATTAAGTTTCTTAAGGTCTTACTTATAAATAAAAAACCTAATTCTTCCAGGACAAAGAACAAGTTAAAAATGGCGACCCCAAGGGGATTTGAACCCCTGTTACCGCCGTGAAAGGGCGGGGTCCTGGGCCACTAGACGATGGGGTCATAAAGACCACCTCTTTGGAGGAAACCTTTTTAAAACCTCATTGACAATTTATCAAAACAATTATTTTCGTTACTCAATGAAATGGTGACCCGTGTTGGATTCGAACCAACGGCCACCTCCTTAAAAGGGAGATGCTCTACCAGCTGAGCTAACGGGTCGTCAACTTATCCAAAATTGATAAGTGAGCCGAAATTATAATCAAAAATTTTTTAATTGTCAAGAGAATTTATAGAAAAATTGAAAAAAATTTTCGGATTTGACAAAACAAGCAGTTTAAATGCCCACAACATCGACTGTTGCTGAATATAGATCCGATCTCCTTTTAGTGAGAGTTTTTCTATGATGGTCTCACCATCCCTACTCTTAGCTCCAACATATACTGTTCCAACGGGCTTCTCTTTGCTACCACCACTAGGACCTGCTACCCCACTAACAGCAATAGCAAAATCACTTCTCATGAAGTTCATAATACCATCAAGCATCTCATTTACAGTTTGCAAACTAACAGCACCATACTCCATAAGTGTATCTTTACTTACACCAAAGCTATTT
>JALSSQ010000147.1 GCA_026984165.1 Sulfurovum sp. | reverse complement strand
TCAACTATACACATAGTACATTTGAAGAAATGGAGAAAGGGTTAAAGAGGATAAAGACTGTGTTATCTTAAACTTCATCAACCATAAAAGTCCACACTACCCCAAATACTCCCTAACAAACACCTCTGAACTCATACAAGGCAAGCCCTTTGCCACAAATCTTTTATCATTGGAAACGATGACATCACATTGGGTATTGAGCGCCAAGATGTATTGGATAGCATCTTCGAAATCTTTATACGCTTCATCTTCTCGCATGAGGGCTATGGTTTGAGTGAGTTCATCTACACCCAAAGGGATGATGTTTGCTATCTTTTTTACAGATTCTAAGGCATGAAGTGCATTTTCTCTTGTGGTATATTTGGCAGTAATATAGTAGATATTGGTAGCAATATCACAACTCGTATAAATCTGAAACTTTTTCTGCATACAACGGGCAAATGCTTCTTTACTCACGTTATGTGAGGAGCGAGAGTCGTCAAAAATATCGTTAAAGATATTGGCATCGAAAAATATCTTTTTAGTTGTCACTATTTGCCTTTATCCACTGGATATTGACATGTTCAGGAAACATCCCTGTAAACATACCTGAGATACTCTCTAATGCCTCTAGCTTCTCGTCTATACTGTATTCAGAGACTTTCTCCTCTATGAGGTCTTGTATGACTTGACTTTGCTTTTTTCCAAGTTTCTTAGCCAAATACTCTAAATCTGCGGCAATATGCTCTGGCATACTAAAGTTTTTACGAACTGACATCATGCACTCCTTATAGTGTGTATTTAATTATACACACTATAACATACTTACTTTCTTTTGTCAAACCCTAGTCGGCACATCTGCCAATATCTTCTCCACATTTTTCCCAGAGGTATCTACCCCACCATAGATATTGCACTTCTCTAACTTCATACCACAAAATGCCACTATCTGTTGGTTAAACATATTTTTGAGCCTTCTATTCGCTCCTGTGGAGGCTTTGGGTTCTTGGGTGTGCTACGATGATGAATGTATTTTTCATATATGATTTTCCTCATTATGGGTTAAATGCTTCTCTATTGTACCCAAGTGCCTATCTATATCATCAAAGGCATGAGAGCCACCCTCTTCTAGTATGGTTTCGACTGAGGGAAGATGTTCTAGAGCCTTGGTATAATCCAGTATATGGTCTGCTTTTTGCAACATAAGTAGATAGTTTTCACTGCTAATCTTATTGGCATTAGTATGGTATTGTTTGAGCATTTCTAAATGAGATTCTTTCCATGAAAATGTACTGTTATCATAATAGTTTTTTGTGTCACCCAAAACGCAAGTTAAAATATCAGAATCTATTACAGGATTAATCAGCACTGCTTTTAATCGATATTTCTCACCAAGATACATTGAATAATAACCTCCTAATGATGAACCAATTAGTCCTACCTTTCCATCATAAGACTCTATAAGCTCTTCCAATGTAGTGATAGCAAGCTCTGGTACGTAGGAAAGTGACGGTGCTATAAAATCAATACTTCTACTTTTAAAATATTCTCTAAAAAGTGTACCCTTACCACTCTGTCCTGATGTTCCGAATCCATGTATATATATAACCATTTCAAAACCTTTGTAAGTAAATAAGAGTCATATTATCCGATTTATATTAATATTTGATATGATTATTTGATAAAAGGATACACAATATGCAAAACTGGTACGAAAACACAAGAGCAAAAACAGAACATATCTTCCAAGCCATCACCGAGCATGGTTTTGTCAAAGACCTTATGGCAGGGAAACTTGATGCAGATATCTTTGGATTTTATGTCAATCAAGATTCACTTTATCTAAACGAATACAAAAAATCTCTCGTGACTGTAGGTACCAAGTGTCACCGTGCAGAAGAAACACAGTTTTTTTATGCCTCTGCTACAGGCATCATAGAGGTAGAAGATGCCTTACATAAACAATTTTTTGATGCCAAATATCACAACCCTACCCCTTCACCTACCTGTGAACTCTATAACTCCTATTTGGCTCGTATTGTCAATCACTACTCTGTAGAAGTCGGCATTGCAGCTGTATTACCCTGCTTTACTATCTACAAAGAGGTAGGAGACTACATCTTGTCGCACCAAGACAAAACGATAGACAATCCCTATCAATCATGGATAGACACCTACGCCAGCGATGAATTTGCAGCAGCTGTACAGCAAGCCATAGACATCACCAACACCTATGCCAAAACAGCCTCACCAGAAAACCTAGCCAAAATGGAAGAGGTCTTCATGAAAACTTCTCAGCTAGAGTGGATGTTTTGGGACTCTGCGTATGCACAGGAGGCATGGAAAATATGAGCAATACCTACCACACCGTCCTTACCATAGCAGGCTCAGACTCTGGAGGCTGTGCAGGCATACAAGCAGACATCAAAAGCATCTCTGCCAACGGTGGTTACGCTGCCTCTGTCATCACCGCCACAACGGCACAAAACACCCAAGGCGTCACAGACATACACGCCATACCCATACCCCATCTCATCGCACAGATGGAAGCCGTATTTGATGACATTGACTTTAACGCTGTCAAGATAGGGATGCTCCACTCAGCAGAAGTCATAGACGCTGTGCAAAGCACACTTGCCAAATATGATGCCAAAAACATCGTGCTAGACCCTGTCATGGTAGCTACCTCTGGAGACAAGCTCATCGATGATATGGCGATAGAACGCCTGCGAGCCTTTTTGCCTCATGTGACGCTCATTACCCCTAACATCCCAGAGGCAGAAATACTCATAGGGCATAGTATAATATTAGATAATATAAAAGCCACAGCCCAAGAGATAGGAGAGAAGTATCAAGTATCTGTGCTACTCAAGGGTGGACATTTAGAGCTAACAGAACTAATGACCGATGCACTCTATAACC
>JALSSQ010000146.1 GCA_026984165.1 Sulfurovum sp. | reverse complement strand
GGCTTGTGAGATTTCATCTATGGCAAAAATACCATTTTTTGCCCCTGCTTCGATGACCATGTTCGCAATAGAAAATCTGTCTGCCATACCAAGATACTGCACACCATCACCAACAAACTCTATGGCTTTATAGAGTGCGCCATCTACACCTAAGATACGGATAAGCTCCAAGATAATGTCTTTTCCATAGATGTGTGCTGCTGGTTTGCCTGTAAGCTCTACTTTAATAGTCTCTGGTACTTTAAACCAGTTTCCACCTGTGATGATAGAAAAAGAGATATCTGTACTTCCCATACCTGTTGAGAATGCCCCCAATGCACCATGTGTACAGGTATGAGAGTCTGCACCGATAATCACATCACCAGGAATTACAAGCCCTTTTTCTGGAAGCAAAGCGTGCTCTATACCCATATCTTTCTCATCAAAAAAGTATTTGAGATTGTGTTTATAGGCAAAGTCTCGACTAATCTTTGCTTGATTGGCTGAAGCAATATCTTTGGCTGGAATGTAGTGATCCATCACGATAGCAAAACCGTCTGGATTAGCCAACTTCTCTGCGCCACTCTCTTCAAATGCTTTGATAGAAATAGGAGTTGTAATATCATTTCCTATCGTCATATCGATAGGTACTCTCACAATCTCTCCAGCATACACCTCATGCCCTGCATGCTCCGAAAAAATCTTTTCTGTTATAGTTTGACCCATAAGGTTATCCTTCATATATATTACGCGAATTATAGCGAAATAAAATTATGCTAGAATTGCAGCATAAAAATCTTATAAAGACCATGTATGAAACTCTACGAACTCCAAGCCATCACCCAACGTCTCAACGACTTCACATTCATCAGCCGTGCAAGACGTATAGAAGACAATACTCTTGAGATAATGTTTGACAAGTCTGAGAGTTATTTTTTCAATATGACACGTGGACACAGTTTTGTCTATAAAGCGCCAAGCCAACGTCCATTACAAGGTTATAATGCCCCTTTTGATACCTTGCTTCACACACTCCTGTCTGGTGCTAAACTCATTGCCGTTGATGTACCTCATGATGACCGTATTTTACGTTTTACCATTGCCCCAAAAAGCAGTTATAAAGATAAAATTATCTACCTACAGCTAGAGTTTACAGGTAAAAATACCAATGCCATACTCCTAGATGACAATGAAGTCATCATTGAAGCACTAAGACACATTGATGCGGACAGCTCTTTTAGAGTTGTGCGTCCGGGGATAGAGTTGCTTGCACTTCCAGATTTTGAACGTAAAGAAGAGACACAACAAATAGATGATATAGATGCGTATTTAGAAAATACCTTTACAGAGATTCAAGCCAATAAGCTACGCGAACTCAAAAAACAAAAGTGCTCCACAGTAGCAAAAAAAATCAAAAAATGTACACAACTTTTAAACAAACTCCCCAACAAAGAGAGCTTAAAGACACAAGCCAACACGTATCACACGATTGGCAACCTCATCTTAGCCAATTTGTATCAGATAAAACCCTATGACACAGAGCTTAAAACCTATGATTTTGAAGGCAATGAGATTAGCATACCTTTGCCTAAAGATCTAAAGGTAAACCGTATGCCTGACTACTATTTCAACCTCTCAAAACGTGCCAAAGCAAAAGCAAAAAATGTCCACATCGAAAAAGAAAATCTCAACTCCAAAAAAGCTTTTTATGAAAATATCTATCATGCTTTGCAACAAGCTACAACACCCTATGAACTAGAGCTTCTCGTACCCAAACGTGCAAAATCATTACGCAAAAAAGAGAAACTTCGAGAAGGCGAACTTTTTTGGATAGAAGATTATAAAGTAATGGTAGGACGCAACAGTGGCGAAAACCAAAAGCTCCTCTCTCTGGCTAAAAGCAATGATATCTGGATGCATACCAGAGAGATACCTGGTTCTCATGTCATCATCAGAACAGACAAACAAAATTTGCCCGAATCTGTCCTGCATGCGGCAGCAAAACTCTGTGTGGATTTTTCTACCACGCATCCTGGCAATTATTTGGTGGACTATACCAAACGTAAATTTGTCAAAATCCAAGAAGGTTCAAGCGTAGAGTACGACAAATACCAAACCCTCTCTGTCGTAAAAGAAGGCGTAGAGATAAGGGTTTAACCCAAGTCATGCTATAATCTCTACCTATATAAAAACAGGAAATAGCCTATGCTAAAAAACTTAACTTCTTTACAACAACGTGTCGTCACAGGTATTGCGCTGCTTTTGCTTGTTGGCTTTATCGGATGGATAGACAACTTCTTTATTATGTGGACATTCTTAGGGGTTATTTACATATTTTCTTTTTATGAAGCGATGAAACTTTTTAAACTCTCTTCTGCTTCTGCATACTTTTGGGCGGCTCTGCTTTGGGCATTTGCCTATGTTTACCCCAACCCAGATGACCTCTTTTTCTTGGTGGCTATCCTCTTTGGTGCTGCCATCGCCTATTTGCACAACTTTGACAAAAGACTCATTTTGCCCTTTCTCTACCCCGTTTCAGGCATACTCTTTTTCCTCATACTCTACCAAGACTTTGGGGTACGTTCTATGTTATGGCTACTTGTCACTGTGGCACTGGCAGATACAGGTGCCTACTTCACAGGCAAAGCCATAGGAAAAACCAAATTTTCAGATACCAGTCCAAACAAAACACTTGAGGGCGTTTTTGGAGGTATTCTTATCGCTACACTCTTAGGCACCTATATAGGCTTGAAGATTGCCCCTTTATCCATAGCACTTGTTGTGACCTTTGTGACTGCACTCAGCTCTGTCTTTGGTGACCTTTTTGAATCTTACCTCAAACGTGAGGCAGGTGTCAAAGACTCTGGAGACATTCTACCCGGCCATGGTGGCATACTTGACAGAATAGATGGCTATCTTTTTGCTGCACCAA
>JALSSQ010000145.1 GCA_026984165.1 Sulfurovum sp. | reverse complement strand
AAATCCTTTAGAATCATAACATTTTCATTTTTATTGAAGATATATAATATTTTCTAATGTCCTGTATGCAGCACTACATCTCCCCCGCCAAAAAATGCTCAAACACCTCAGAAACCAAAGCAATACGCTCAGTAAAACTCTTTTTCGAGCTATGTTCGTGGATGGTGTGGTCGCCATCTCCGTAGGCTCCCCAGCCATCAAGAGTGGCGACGCCTTGGGAGGAGACGATGTTGGCATCGCTCACGCCTCCACGTTTTTCGGTAGGGAGAGGTTTACTTTGTATTTTAAATATTGAATATAAATAAGACCAATTAACTCCTATTTAAAATCCAGTATGTTATACTAAAGTATGACAAAGCCAACATTAGCCCAACTCCTCGCATCATCACAAGGTAAAAAGTTTCTTATTCTCGGTAGAGTTGGGCTTTTTACTGCCGATGAGATAGCACGTTTTTTGAAAAAATATCACATTACTATGACAAAGTACCTAGAAGAGGATGTGGTAGCCGTCATAGAACCGCTCAATCTCAATCCTGTAGAAGAGGATATCTCCAATGATGCCTATGAAAAACAGATACCCTCTTTTTCTTTAGAGGAGTTTGAAAAACATCTCTCAAACGAGATCAACGATGATGAGCTGCTTATGGCTATCAAGCTTACCAATGACCAAGAGCGTGTTTTTCGACTGCTGGGCAACACCAACATCTCTGAAGCACTTTTTGTGAAACTGCTGAGTATGTATGAGTGGCATGAAGAGGATGAGGACAACAACCAAGACCGTGATACCATTATGTACACACTCAAACGCTACATAGATATCAAGCCCAATGAAGCAGACTTGCACTACAGTTACCTGACACTACGCCGTTTGGCTACAGAGGCAACCAACCCTAGACTCCTTCAAGCACTTATAGGCTTTCCCAACTTTGCGTTTTTAATACGTGGCAAAGAGAAGGTGACACTTCGTGAAACTATCGCACGTAACAGATATCTGGACAAAGAAGTGATTGGCAAGCTGGTGAGCCTTAGGGACAAGAGCGTTGATGTGGCTTTGGCTGCAAATGGTGTGGTAGCGTTGTCATTACTCAAAACACTTTTAGATAAAGGGGATGAGAAGATAAACGAAGCTTTAGCTACCAATGCCAATATAGACAATGAGATATTTAAAGTGTTGCTGGGCAAAGAGGACAAAGTTGTACAACTTTTATTGCTCTCTCAGCCCATAGATATGGAACGTTTAGGTTTTGTGGATGCTCAGGGCCTAGATGATGCACTTTTTTCAACTATAGGGGCAAATGAACATTTAGAGGGTGATGTCATAGAGACACTCATCACAAGAGAGGATCAGACACTTCTTTGCAACCTTGCACAAAATAGTACACTTAGTGCTAAGCAGATTGAGGCTATTGATGCAAAAGGTTTGGATGTTACAGTGGCCTCTTTGGCGATGAACCCTGTGACTCCTGTAGCGCTTTTAGAGAAGTTTTATACGCACTATGATGAGGATGCCGTGCGCCGTGCATTGGCACAAAACAGTAGTGCCCCAGAGTATATCTTGCGTGCGCTTTTTGCCTTGGATGATTTGGAAATCCAAAGAGGTATGGCTTCTAATGCTTCTATCCCTTTGGATATTTTGGATATTCTCAAAGTTGATACTCGGTTACAAAATGAGTTGGCGAAGAATCCTATTCTTATTAAGGGGTATGAGACGGTGTTGGATTATGATAAGAAGGCGGTGCAGTTTTAAAACTGCTATAATTTGATTAATTTCCTCACATCAAAATTGTGGCGTTGTTATTCTCTTCATTTTTTTCTCAAAGAGAGTGATGACTTTGTCACCGCTTCGCTTCACAAGAGAAAAAACGAAGCAAAAAATCGTCACGGCTCTCGAATCGCTCCGCTTTCAAGGGCGTTCGCCGTGACATTATTTAATGGAGGGCTTGATGAAAGCATCAAACATCACTGAAGTAGTAAACAAACTCATCGTACAAAAACTACCTGTATTTATCTGGGGTGCACCGGGTATTGGGAAGTCTTCTATCGTGAAGGCTATTGCGCAAGAACAGGGATTGGAGTTTTTAGACTTGCGTCTGTCGTTGCTTGACCCTACGGACTTGAAGGGGATTCCTTTTTTTAATGCCAAGACCAATGAGGGTGTATGGGCGAAGCCTAGTTTTTTGCCAAGCGAGCCTGACTCTAAAGGTATCTTGTTTTTAGATGAGATAAATACTGCACCTCCAGCTGTACAAGCTTCAGCCTATCAGCTGATACTCGATCGAAAAGTAGGGGAGTATGAGTTACCAAAGGGATGGAGCATCATCGCTGCAGGTAACCGTGAAAATGACAGAGGGGTGGTCTATAAAATGCCACCTCCACTTGCCAACCGTTTTGTGCATTTTGAAATGGAAGTCGATTTTGATGACTGGAAAGCATGGGCATATGCTGCGAAGATTGATGCCTCTATCATCGGATATATAGCCTATGACAAGTCGATGCTTTTTACTTTTGATGCCACTTCAAATGAAAAATCTTTTGCTACACCAAGGTCTTGGGAATATGTGGACAGCATCGTCAAATCAGGTATAGATGCTGATTTAATATTAGATAGTATTAGTGGGGCTGTAGGGCGTGAAGCGGCTATTGGGTATATGAGCTTTAAGAAGGTGATGAAAGATTTACCTGATCTCAATACCATACTAGATGGTACACTCACAGAGCCAGAGGAGGAGGATGCTAAAGTCTTAATGGCTTTAAGCACAGGGCTTGTCAATGCACTTATAGAAAATCCTTCTTCTGATGCAATAGACAATGTGTTAAAATTTTCATTGAAACTTCCTGGGGAGTTTAGCATTATGCTCGTCAAAGATATGCAGCAAAATAGCATAGATGTCGAGGGGTCTAGTGAATGGGGTGAATGGGTGAGGGAGTTTGCCTATTTGTTATCGTAGCACACACCATATGTAATAATATCTTAAGTTTTAATGTGT
>JALSSQ010000144.1 GCA_026984165.1 Sulfurovum sp. | reverse complement strand
CAAAATACCCTACAACTATCACTGCAATCACAAAAATCGTCTGTTGTACCAATGCATGTAGTTCATAGTTTTTCTTTTTTGCAAAAGAGATAGCTATGGCTACAAGTAACGGTAAAAGTGCCACCATTATCATCACAAAATCCATAAAGAACGGTGCGCGTGTCCCTAAAAAACCTGGTTGAAACATATAATCCATACTTATCTCACTTTACTATTTTTTCTGTATATTAACATATTACAACTGATTTTACTTCCGTAAACTCTTCTATTGCCCACTTAGGCCCTTCACGTCCCACGCCTGAAAGCTTAGAGCCACCATAAGGTTGCACATCAAAACGCAGTGTTGGTATGTCATTTATGACCACACCACCACACTGGGCATCTTCTATAAAGGCTTGTGTCATACGCAAATCATTGGTAAAGATGGAGAACTGAAGTCCATAAGGAGAGTCATTCATCTTCTCTACTGCCACATCATACGAAGGTACCGATACCAAAGAGACGATAGGCGCAAAGACCTCTTCGCAGACGATTTTCATCTCATCTGTCACATCTGCCATCACGGTAGGTGCAAAGATACCATCGACCTCTTTACCTCCTGCGATGACTCTTGCACCTTCATTTTGTGCAGAGGCTATCCATGTTTTGGCTCTGTTTTTAGACGCTTCATCTATGAGTGGTCCCATGAACGTATCTTCCTCATAAGGTGAACCTACTTTCAACACGCTTGTCTCTTTGGCTATAAGGTCTGCAAATTCCTCATAAACCTCTTCATTGACATAGATACGTTGCAAAGAGATACACACTTGCCCTGAGTTGTAAAACGCACCAAAAGCACAACGCTTCGCAGCCAACGCCAAGTCTGCACTTTTGTCTATGTAGGTTGCAGCATTACCACCGAGTTCAAGACTCACTTTTTTGATACCTGCTTGTTTGGTAATAATATTACCTACAGGCACAGAACCCGTAAATGAGATGACTCTAGGAATGTCAGAAGTCACCAAAGCAGAACCCACTTCAGCATCACCATAGACCACGGAGAGTGCATCTTTGATGGCATACTCCGAGTCCACAAAAAGTTTCGCAAACATATAGGCTACCATCGGTGCTTCTGGTGTCGGTTTGAGTACCACGGTGTTTCCTGCACCCAATGCTGGCGCTATCTTGTGTGCTATAAGGTTAAGAGGGAAGTTAAATGGTGTGATACACGCTACCACACCCACAGGCTCACGCCTAAAGTACGCCAATGTTTTCTTGCCACTTGGCATAATATCTGTAGGTATCGTCTCACCATGTAAATGTGCCAGCTCCATAGCCGTGACGCGTATGGTCTCGACACAACGCTCTACTTCTATGCGAGAAAAGGTGATAGGTTTTGCCACTTCACGTGCCAACATCAGTGCGAACTCTTCTTTGGCTTCATCTAGCTTTTTTGCAACATCTTCAAGCCATAAAATACGCTGAGATAGTGGAGAGTTCGCTGCCTCTTTTGCTGCTCTTTTTGCAATATGCAATGCCATAATGGTATCATCAGCATCACACACAGGTGCCACACTTACTACTGCCCCATCAAAAGGACTTTTTCTTTCCAAAACATCCTCTTTTGTCTCTTCGTTGGAGCCAAAAAATATCTTTGCTTCTGCTGTCGTTGACATGGTATGCCCTTGTATAAAATTGTTAAATTATACCCAAACGAGAATAAAAATTATTTTTTACGAAAAGAAGAACAAGATCCATCCTCACAATAACTCTTTTTCAACACAAATCTATATACCAGGTCTTTCACAAAAAGAATAAAACAAAAAATCCATAAAACATTCATAATGATATTGTCTTTATAAGCTAATCCATAACGAAGTAAGGGCCAACCAAAAAAGATAATGTATTTCATGTAGTAAAAAAAGAGTATACCTGCACCATATATTTCTTTTAAAAACTTAAGCATATCATTATCCATTGTCATATTTTATTGGTTTCTACCACGTTTAAAAGTGCATCTTTATCATAAATGCAAACCTCATGATTATCAATACTAATCATCTGTGCTTTTTTAAATTTTCCAAGAATACGAGAAAGAGTTTCAGGAGTAAGATTCAGTATGGAAGCAATTTCATTATGTTTAAACCGCTTAAATACAGAAGGATTATGTAGTAAAATATCCGCTATTTTTGCTTCCGCAGTAAAAATAGTCTCTTTATGCAGCAAATTTGCAAGCAGTCTCATACGATGAGAAAGTGCCCAAACAAGTGAAATAGAAAAATCTACATTTTGCATACAAGAGTAGATCTTTTCAAGCGGAATCAACCCTACACTACCCTCACCCAAAAACTCACAAGTCGCAGGAAAGGGTATCTTCTCAAAGGCTGCAAAGAGTGCAATAATCTCAGGTGCTATGAAGTTATGCATATGTATCTGTGTCCCCTTGGGAGAAGTCTTGTAGAGTTTTACGGAACCATCAAGCAACACATGCAGATACCTACTTTCATCCCCTTCATAAAAAACAATACTCTCCTTTTGATAATGACGAATCTGCATTTGAGATTGTAATTGTACAAGATGTTCTGAGCTGAGTTTTGAAAAAAGAGGGATTTCTTGAAGTGCAAACATATACTATCCTTGATTTATATCAAGATAGTATAGCATAGATGTGAATCAATATTTCTAAAACTTATAGTCTAACATTACCCAATATTTTGTTGTATCCACTTTATAGGCATCCGCACTGTAAAATGCCGCTTTTAGCATACCAGAAAGCCCTTTGACTGCAGCAATTTTGTTTTTGTAGAGTACATCAGTTTCCGTACCATAATCTGTATTTCCTCTGTCACTAGAGAAATCATGATAGACTACTTTAGCTACACCAAAACCTTTAGCTTTGTATCCTATCATACCATTCACATCCACAAGACCATCTGCTGGTGTACCCAAGAACATATCAGCCCAACCATTTTGCCCGTGTAATGTTGCCAAAGGTGTACTAAAGGCGGCA
>JALSSQ010000143.1 GCA_026984165.1 Sulfurovum sp. | reverse complement strand
TGGATCTGGCTCTACCATAAAACAGGGGCAAAAACGTTTTCCAAAAAGCATCTTATGGCGAGCTAATCCCATAATGACACCTTCATTTACATCAGCATTGGGTCCGTAAACCCACCCTTTGCTTTCACAGACTTTATCTGTAAATTTTTCAGTTTTTGCTAGTTCATCTTTAAACTCTTGTGAATTCATATCCAATTGTGGCATCATGTGATTATCCTTGTATTTTGTATTTTATGTAGTTATATCTAAACAAAGTTAATATATAATAAGAAAAAATATCATTAAGGGTAAAAATGCAAATAGATGATACTGTACTCGCCAAACTAGAAAAACTTTCACACTTACGTATAGATGAAAATAAAAAAGAAGAAGTGAAAGCACAACTTAGTGGTATTTTAAACTATATAGATAACCTTAATGAACTTGATACAGAAGAGCTTTCATCCTCTTTTTCGACCTTAAACGGTGGCACACCTCTTAGAGAAGATACACCAAGAGAAACAGATGATATCGCAAAAAACATCCTCAAATATGCACCTCAAAGTGAAGATGACTTCTTTATCGTACCAGCTATTATTGAATAAAAAATGTTTCTTAACAAAGTCTATAATAATCAAAATAAGATATAATGAATCTCAATATCTAAACTATATAACAAAGGATTGTAATGGCAGCTTTTGACATCAAAAAATTATTGCAAAGTGTAGTAACACACGGTGCATCCGATTTGCACCTTGTGAGTCGTACGGAACCTCAAATTAGACTAGACGGTATATTAAAAGCTGTTAATCTCCCCAAATTAACAGGAGACGATATTGAGGAAATGTGTTACTCTCTTATTACAGAAAAACAAAAACAACAATTTGAAGAAAACGATGAGCTTGATTTTGCTCTCCTTCTTCCAAATATAGGTCGATTTAGAGCAAATTACTATCGAACATTAGGGGATATTGCTGCAGCATTTAGAATTATCCCTATTGATGTACCTTCTCTAGATGATTTGGGTGCTCCAGAGGTATACAAAAAACTTATAAAAAGAGAAAAGGGGCTTATTTTAGTTACAGGACCAACGGGCTCTGGTAAATCCACAACCCTCGCAGCGATGCTTAATGAAATTAATCTTCATGAACAAAAACATATAGTGACGGTCGAAGACCCAGTGGAATTTATTCATCAAAACAAAAAATCTGTCTTTTCGCACAGAGGGGTTGGAGAAGATACCAAATCTTTTGCTACTGCACTTAAATATGCAATGCGTCAAGATCCAGACATCATACTCATCGGGGAGATGCGTGATAAAGAGACTATTGAAGCAGCACTGACAGCAGCAGAGACGGGACACCTTGTCTTTGGTACACTGCACACCTCTTCTGCTCCAGGGACAGTAAACCGTATCATTGATGTATTTACAGGAGATGAACAACCACAAATCAGAGCGATGATATCTTCTTCACTTGTAGCCGTTATCGCACAGGCACTTTTACCTAAACTTGGTGGTGGTCGTGTAGCTGCTTCAGAAATACTGATTACCAACCATGCCATTTCCAATCTTATTCGTGAAGATAAAGTACACCAAATCTATTCACAAATGCAATTAGGTCAAGGGGACTCTGGTATGCAAACACAGACACAGGCATTACTTAAATTTCTTAAAGATGGCAAAATATCTCGTGACACAGCTCTTCAATATGCTAATAGACCTGATGAGATAACCAAAGCAAACAGGTAAGCCTTTTGGATACAATATAAAATATATTAAGGATACACGAACATGGAACAGTTTTCAATGATGAATTTTAACTATTTTGATGTTGTCATATCAGCTATCGTACTACTTTTAGGTATCAAAGGTTTTATGCATGGTTTTATCAAAGAGGTTTTTGGTCTTGTGGGACTTATAGGTGGTGTTTACTTTGCTTCACGTCTTTCAACTACAGCTGCTGATTTTATAGATAAAAACTTCTTACACCTTGAAAATGTTGCGTTACTCAAATTGTTTGGATTTCTTTCTATTCTTATCATTATTTGGTTAGGGGCAACCATCTTAGGCTCTATTTTTTCCAAACTAACAAGTGTCAGTGGATTAGGATTTTTAAACCGTCTTTTTGGATTTATTGCTGGGGGAGGAAAATACTTTCTTATTTTTGCTCTCATTGTCACTGCACTCTCAAATGTCTCTTTAGTCAAAGATAACCTTGAAAAATATGTAGAAGACTCTATTTTGTACCCATATCTTAAGAAAGCCGGATCATATTTAATTAACCTAGACCCTACTACACTGGGACTAGAAAGTACATCAACAACACAAGTAGTTAAAGAAGTAGTCAACTTAAATGAAAGCAATACATCAAATACCGTACCTGATACAACAACCAAAACTATCGAAAATAATAACAGTGAAGAGAATCAAAGCACACATTCTCAATAAAAGGTAAATAATGATTACATATGAAAAACTTTTAGAAAAATTTAAAGCTTTACTTAAAACTAATACACTCAAATTTACCAAACAAAGAGAGCTTATCTTAAAGTTTCTTTATGAAAATAATGACCATTTTACCCCTGAAGATATTTATATGCTTCTTAAAAAAGAGTATCCAGATATCAATATCGGTATTGCTACTGTCTATCGTACATTGGCTCTGCTTGAAGAGTCAGGCATTGCTTCTTCCATTTCATTTGGTGCAGCAGGTAAAAAGTATGAGTTAGGACTTAAAAAGCATCATGACCATCTCATATGTACAGCCTGTGGTAAGATTATAGAATTTTTCGATGAAACCATCGAAGCACAACAGGAAAAGATTGCTAAAAAGTTCAATTTTCAAATGCGTGATCACACGATGAAAATTGTTGGTCTTTGTGAAAGTTGCCAAGCATAACGCATTAAAATTTATATTACAAACAGGAGCATCCTTGATATTTGAAAATCAACAGATTCAAGACCGTATAAAAAAAACGCAAACACTCAGAGAAAAGGGTATCAACCCCTACCCTAACCAAGTCA
>JALSSQ010000142.1 GCA_026984165.1 Sulfurovum sp. | reverse complement strand
TTGACACAAAACTCTTTTTATACATCTCTTTGCTACTCAATCAAGATGACCTACCAAGTGAAGCCAAAGACCATGCACTTACTGGAAATTATAAAGATACAAATGAATTTCACATAAGCGGTGATTTATTGGTGGTGTATAGAGTTGCAGACAATACATTGGAACTTTTAAAAATAGGCACACACTCACAGCTTTTTAAATAAACATTGCTTAGCATTTTTATATGTAGTTTTATAGCTTTTTTTCATATGCGACGGACTAATCAAGGACTACGAGAAAAATATCAAACCTTAAAGAAGCTATCAAATACCGTTATTTAGGGGATTAGATGGGTTTTGTGGTTTTTTATGGCTGAGAGGAAGGGATTCGAACCCTCGGTGAGTTTCCCCACACAGACGTTCCAGGTCTGCACCTTCGACCACTCGGACACCTCTCAATCATTATCTCTTCTTAAAAATTAGCAAAGCTAATTTGTTAATTTATTTGACTAAAGTAGTTTAAATAAATTTTAGAAGATTATTAAGTCTGCAATCTCAAAATACGACAAGTCGTATGAGCCAACTGCTGAAGTTGACATAGTGTCAACGTAGTTTTTTGGGCTTTGCTCAAAAAGCGTCCCATAATAAATACCTCTCTCCAGATACCTGCGGCACCCAGTGAAAAAAGGTGGGCTGCTATGTTCCCATCCTGACCCGTTGTCTTTAGTCACCGTTGCACAGGTCTAAAAAGAGGCGAGAGAATTTTAGCTAAAACTAGCTTAATAGTAGGGGCTAATCTTCTTCACTATTGATGACAGACCACTCATTAAAAGGGAGGGCTTCAAAGTGTAATTTTTCTATGCTGTAGGTATAATTGTTTGCAACGGTAATGATGGTTACTTTTTTGATGCCATATTTTTTGTAGAGACTAAACTTCTTTTGTGACTTAGCCCATAAGCTCTCTTCGCTCTCAAAAGGTGCAGGGATGATGAGTGTATTATTGTTAGTGATGTACCCATGTATGCCTAGTGTTTGTACACCAATATGATGCTTCATAAGGGCTAGAGCTACCATCGTGTCAAACTGCAAGATAAAAGGTTGTCCTAGTGTCAGGTATTTAGCAAAAGCAAAGTCAAAAAGGAGCATCTTCTTGCCTGATTTTTGATAGCGATCATCTATAAAGAGGATGAGTTTTTCGGCAGTGAAGCGTTTGATGGTTTTATAAAGCCAGTCTTTGGAGACTTTAAATTTCTCTTTTGCAAAAGTGTAGATTTGGTGTGTGGTGAGATGTTTGGTATGGTGTTGAGCAAGAAGCAGTAAGAGTTTTTGTTCTTGTGTATCAAAGCTACTTTGAAAAAAGCGTTTCATTGCATGGGTACTTGACTTTTGTGAACGGGCAAGATAGGGCAGTGTACCTGAACGTAAAAAGTGGTTAAAGCCTTTACCTTGTGCTGTAGAGCTTTCAAAGGCTAAGAACTCTTCATAATCCAAAGGAAACAGTTCAAGAGGGATGAAGTTTTTATCGTCTAAGGGTAGGCGTGTGAGTATGCAGAGTCGTAATACGTTGGGAAAAGAAGGAAGCATTCCCTCTTCATAATGGTCAAGTACGAGCATTTTAATCTGATTTTTATCTATGTAGTGTTGCAAGGTAAGTGTTTCAAGTGTGTTAAAAATAAGATTGGGGTCTTCCAAATCGATATAAAGTACCTCTTCATTGTTCATGCCAGAAAGATAGTCTAATACTATAGCCGTTTTTCCTGCCCCTCTTACCCCATAGAGATTGATGTCTCCCTTATGGGGAAATTGGCATTTTCTTGGGACGAAGTTTTCGCTGCTTGGTAGTTGATTTTGATAATGTTCAAGTAAATTCATCGCAAATAACCCCAAATATTTCCTTTTTATAAGGAAATATTTTTTTAAATTGTAGCAGTTTTAGTGTTAAAAGTATTGTACCTTTTAAAAACTTTGGGTATAATTCGCGTTCCTAAATTTATGTTAGAGGGTTAAATCCCCTGTGTTTAGGCACCTTGGCATTGCCTTGCTAACGAGTTCTTTAAAGGGTAAATATGGAAAAAATCAGATTGAAGCTTAAAGCTTATGATCATAGAGTGTTAGACAGGTCAGTTGCTGCTATAGTAGATGCAGTTAAGCGTACAGGTGCAGAGATTAGAGGGCCAATTCCAATGCCAACTAAGATTAAACGTTATACTGTACTTAAATCACCGCACGTAAACAAAGATTCTCGTGAACAATTTGAAATTAGAATACACGGAAGAATGATTGATATTGTTTCGGCTACTTCAGATACTATAGACTCACTTATGAAGTTAGACTTAGCACCAGAAATCGAAGTTGAAATCAGATCAATGGACAAGTAGGAGTAAAAAATGGAATTTATTATTGAAAAAATTGGTATGAGCAGAACTGTTGATGTACCAAGTGTTCCAGTAACGCTTCTGAAAGTCATTGAAACGAAAGTTTGTGAGGTAAGAGAAGACGGAAAAGCACTTGTGGCGTATAACTCAAGTAAAAAACTTAATAAAAGTATTGAAGGTCAGCAGACAAAATATGGTGTTTCTAAAGAGTTTAACAAATTTATGACCATAGAAGTGGCTGAAGGTACTGAAACTGGCGATTTGAGTCCAGCTGCACTTGCAGAAGCGACACTTGTAAAAACATCTTTGGAAACCAAAGGTAGAGGTTTTCAGGGTGGTATGAAACGTCATGGCTTTGGTGGAGGACCTGGTTCTCATGGACATAGATTTGGTAGAAGAATCGGTTCAATCGGTAATGCAGAATGGCCAGGTCGTGTTCAAAAAGGTAAAAAAATGCCTGGTCAATATGGTAATCAAATGACAACAGTAAAAAATGATGTGATTTCATTTGATGCTGAAAACGGTATCTTAGTATTAAAAGGTTCAATTCCTGGTCACAATGGGGCTAGAGGATTGGTAAGGATAGTTAAATAATGAAAACAACAGTAATTAAAACAACAGACCTTCCAGCAGCGTTTTTAGAAGTGCACCCACATAACCTTTACCTTTATTGTAAAGCATATGCATCCGGACTTAGAGCAAATACTGCTCAAACTAAAAACAGATCAGCTGTAAGCGGTGGTGGTAAAAAACCATGGGCTCAAAAAGGTGGCGGTCGAGCGCGTGCGGGTTCAACCAGATCTCCTATTTTTGTAGGTGGTGGTGTTGCATTTGGTCCGAGTACAAACAAAAACTATGACCAAAAAGTAAACAAAAAACAAAAAAGACTTGCACTTATGCACGCAATAGCTGAGATGGCTGCAAATGAAAAGTTATTTGTTGCTGATAATATTGCAGTTGAGTCAGGTAAAACAAAAGATGCTATGGCATTTGTAAACGATCTTGGACAAAGAGATGTGCTTGTCGTAAAAGAGATGATAGATGATAAGACTTTCTTAGCATTTAGAAATCTTCAAAATGCATATCTTATAGAACCAAATGAGCTTAATGCTTACTTTGCTGCTGCATATCATTCAATGGTGATTGAAAAAGCAGTATTTGATAAATTGACAAAAGAGGCTTAATATGGCAGATATTACAGATATCAAAGCAATTATGTACACAGAGAAGAGTTTGGCTCTTCAAGAAGATGGTGTTATTGTAGTTCAAACTACTCCTCGTATGACTAAAAATGGTCTAAAAGAAGTATTTAAAGAATTCTTTGGCATTAACCCACTTAGAGTGAACTCAATGAGAGTAAACGGTAAAGTGAAAAGATTTAAAGGTATCGAAGGTAAAAGAGTGGACACGAAAAAATTCTACGTGAAACTTCCAGAAGATGCTAAAATCGAAAGCTTAGCGGTATAAGGATAGAAGATGGCAATTAAAACATACAAACCAACCACACCTTCACGTCGTTATATGACTAATCTTGACAGTAGTGATATCACTGCTAAAGCAAGTGTTAGAGCTCTACTTAAAAATCTTCCAAGATCTGCAGGTAGAAACAGTAACGGTAGAATTACTTCTCGTCATAGAGAAGCGGGTGCTAAAAAATTATACAGAATCATCGATTTTAAAAGAGATAAATTTAACATCGAAGGTACTGTTGCAACTGTTGAATACGATCCATACAGAAACTGTAGAATTTGTCTTGTCAAATATGTTGATGGTGACAGAAGATACATTCTTCAACCAAAAGGGTTGAATGTAGGTGATAAAATCATCTCTGCAGAGTCTGGTCTTGATATTAAGACTGGTAATGCAATGAAATTGATGAATATCCCTGTAGGTACATTGGTACACAATATTGAGATGAGCCCAGGTCATGGTGGTCAAATCGCACGTTCGGCGGGTGGTTATGCACAAATCATGGGTAGAGATGGCAAGTACGTTTCATTGAGACTTCCTTCTGGTGAAATGAGATACATTCTTGGTGAATGTTTAGCAACTATTGGCACTGTTGGAAATGAAGACTTTTCTAACATTGTTATCGGTAAAGCTGGCCGTTCAAGACACCTTGGTATCAGACCACAAACACGTGGTTCTGCTATGAACCCTATCGATCACCCACACGGTGGTGGTGAAGGTAAAACAAATTCAGGTCGTCATCCGGTATCTCCATGGGGTATGCCAACGAAGGGTTACAAAACACGTAAGAAAAAAGCTAGTGATAAGTTAATTATCTCTAAGCGTAAAAAGTAAGGGGCTAAGATATGGCAAGATCGACAAAAAAAGGTCCATTCATTGATGGTCACCTAATGAAAAAAGTATTGGCAGCAAAAGAGGCTGGAGATAAAAAACCAATTAAAACCTGGTCAAGAAGATCTGTGATTTTTCCTGAGTTTATTGGTTTGACAATCAATGTGCATAATGGCAGACAGTTTGTACCAGTGTTTATAACAGAGAACCATGTAGGCTACAAGCTAGGTGAATTTGCACCAACTAGAACATTTAAGGGCCATAAAGGTTCTGTTCAAAAGAAGGTAGGTTAATATGAGTAGAGCATTGTTAAAATTTGTAAGAGTTTCCCCTACAAAAGCTAGACTTATTGCCCGTGAAGTGCAAGGTATGAATGCTGAACTTGCATTAGCAGCATTGGAGTTTATGCCCAACAAAGCGGCGGGTATCATTTCTAAAGTGATTGCATCTGCAGTAGCCAACGGTGATTATGAACCAGAAGAGGTAACGATTACCTCTTGTAGGGTAGATAAAGCAGCGGTAATGAAAAGATGGAGACCAAGAGCCAGAGGTACAGCATCACGTATCATAAAACCAACAGCACATATTTTGGTAGAAGTTGGTACGGTATCTGCTGAAGCAGAAACACCAGCAAAAAAAGCAGCCAAAACTGAGACAAAAAAAGCAGCACCAAAAGCCACAGCAAAAGCTGAGACTCAAGGCGATGATTTGACTAAAATAGCTGGTATCGGAAAAGTATATCAAGAGAAGTTAAACAGTGAAGGCATCTATACATATGAAGATGTTGCAAATATGACACAAGAACAGATTGATGTGATGGAAGAGAAGTATTCGTTTAAGGGTGACTTTAAAGATTCCATTGCTGATGCGAAAAACTTCGTAAACGGAAAGGACGCGTAATGGGCCAAAAAGTAAATCCTATAGGTCTTAGACTTGGAATCAATAGAAATTGGGAGTCAAGATGGTTTCCAGCAAAAGCAAGAACAGCTGATTTTATTGCAGAAGATTATAAAATCAGAAAATTCCTTAAAAAAGAACTTTTCTATGCAGGTGTTTCTAACATCATCATTGAAAGGACAGTCAAAAAATTAAGAGTCAATATTGTCACGGCTAGACCTGGTATCATTATCGGTAAAAAGGGTGCAGATATTGAAAAACTTAAAGCGACACTTATCAAAATGCTTGGCAAAGATGTGGCGATCAATATCAAAGAAGAGAAACGTCCACAAGCTTCAGGTCAGTTGGCTGCTGAGAATGTTGCAACCCAACTAGAGAGAAGAACAGCATTTAGACGTGCGATGAAAAAAGTGATCCAAGGGGCACTTAAATCAGGTGCCAAAGGGATTAAAATTTCTGTATCTGGAAGACTCGGTGGTGCTGAAATGGCTAGAACTGAGTGGTACCTGGAAGGTCGCGTGCCATTGCATACACTTAGAGCCAAAATCGATTATGGTTTTGCTGAGGCACATACTACTTATGGAATCATTGGTATTAAAGTATGGATTTTCAAAGGTGAAGTACTTGCTAAGGGCATTCAACAAGAGTCAACAGATGAGAAAAAATCTGCTCGTAAACCACGTCAAAAGAGAGGTGAATAACGATGTTAATGCCTAAAAGAACCAAATGGAGAAAACAACAAAAAGGCCGTAATCGCGGCAAATCTTTTAATGGTAACAAGATTGAGTTTGGTGACATTGCGATTAAAGCAGTTGAAGCAGGAAGAATTGATTCACGTCAAATTGAAGCTGCACGTATCACAATGACTAGAAAAATCAACAGAACAGGTAAAACATGGATTAGAGTTTTCCCTGATAAGCCTCTTACAGCTAAACCACTTGAAACAAGAATGGGTAAAGGTAAAGGTGCTGTTGATAGATGGGTCATGAATGTGAAACCAGGAAGAATTATCTTTGAAATGGCTGGTGTTGAAGAGACGCTTGCTAGAGAAGCATTAACGCTTGCCATTCATAAAATGCCATTTAAGTGTAAAATCATCACTTCAAAGGACAGTAATGAAATATATTGATTTAAAAGATAAAAGCCTTGCTGATTTGACAGCGATGCTTAAAGAGAAAAAACTTGAACTGTTTACATTAAAAGCAAAGCAAAAGACGATGCAATTAACAAACACTTCTGAGTTAAGAGTAGCGAAAAAAGATATCGCTAGAATTCAAACAGCTATTACAGCTGCTACGAAGTAAGGGGTTATTTATGCCAAAAAGACAAATACAAGGTGTTGTGATTAAGAAGGCTGGAGACAAAACTGCTACTGTTTTGGTTGAAAGAAGAGTACTTCACCCAAGATATCACAAGACTGTAAAAAGATTTAAAAAATATCTTATCCATGATGAGAAAAACGATATTAATGTTGGTGATACAGTATCTGCAATCGAATGCAGACCACTTTCAAAAACAAAGAGTTTTAGACTTCTTGAAATAGTAAAAAGAGGAGAAGTGTAATGATCCAAGGTTTTACTAGATTAAATGTAGCAGACAACTCTGGAGCTAAAGAGATTATGTGTATCAAAGTTCTTGGCGGCTCTAAAAGAAGATATGCATCTGTTGGTGACATTATTGTGGCTTCTGTAAAGAAGGCTCTTCCTACAGGAAAAGTAAAAAAAGGTAAAGTCGTTAAAGCGGTTGTTGTAAGAACAAAAAAAGAGATTCAAAGAGAAAATGGTTCATTGATTCGATTTGATGATAATGCAGCCGTAATTATTGACGACAAAAAAGAGCCAATAGGTACACGTATTTTTGGCCCTGTAAGTCGTGAAACCAGATATGCAGGATTCATGAAAATTGTATCACTTGCACCGGAGGTATGGTAATGGCAAAAACATTTAAAATCAAAAAAGGTGATACTGTTATGGTTATCGCCGGTGATGACAAAGGTAGAACTGGGGAAGTTCTTCAGGTACTTACTAAAAAAGAAGCAGTTATTGTTGCTGGTTGTAAAATGGCGAAAAAAGCTGTTAAGCCAAGTGAACAAAACAAAGAGGGTGGATTTGCAAATGTTGAAATGCCAATCCACATCTCAAATGTAAAAAAAGTAGAGGCATAATCTTATGAGTAGAATGAAGCAAAAGTACAATGACATCGTTCCTGCCCTTCGTGAAGAGTGCGGGATTACCAATCCGATGCAGACTCCGAAGCTTGAGAAAATTGTTATCTCTGTAGGTGCAGGTGAAGAGGGAAAAGATTCCAAACTTATTGCAAATATGGTAGATACTATTTCACTTATCGCTGGTCAAAAAGCAGTGGTTGTCAATGCTAAAAAATCAGTCGCTGGTTTTAAAGCAAGAGAAGGTGCCCCATCAGGAATTAGAGTAACACTTAGAGGTGACAATATGTACACCTTTTTTGACAAACTTGTCTCTATTGCTCTTCCGAGAGTAAAAGATTTTAGAGGACTTCCTCGTAAAGGTTTTGATGGACGCGGTAATTACAATTTTGGTCTTCAAGAGCAGTTGATGTTTCCAGAGGTAGAATTTGATAATATCATGAAAACACACGGTATGAACATTGTTATTGTGACAAGTACTGAATCTGATAAAGAGGGATTCGCGCTTTTAGAAAAGCTTGGAATGCCTTTTGCTAAAGGGAGAAACTAATGGCTAAGAAATCAATGATAGCAAAGCAGAAGAGAGCACCAAAGTTCTCTTCTCAGGCATATACAAGATGTAATATTTGTGGCAGACCTCACTCAGTATATAGAGATTTTGGACTTTGTCGTGTGTGTTTAAGAAAAATGGCAAACGAGGGACTTATCCCTGGTATGCGCAAAGCTAGCTGGTAAGGAGAAGAACAAGATGATGACAGATATAATTGCAGATTCTCTTACTCGTATAAGAAATGCTGCGCAAAGAAGATTAGAGGTTACAACACTTCTTCACTCTAATATGATTGAATCAATAGTAGCTATTTTTGTAGAAAAAGGCTACTTAGAATCGTACAAAGTGAAAGAAGATGGAAACAAGAAAACGATTAAAGTAGTTCTTAAATATGATGAGAATGAAAAAAGCGTGATTAATGAGATTAAAAAGATTTCTAAACCAGGGCGTCGTGTACACCAAGGGAAAGATGAAATTAGAACATTTAAAAATGGTTACGGTACTTTGGTAGTTTCTACTTCTCAAGGTGTGATTGCTAATGATGAAGCGTTTAAACGTGGCATCGGTGGCGAAGTAATCTGTAGTATTTGGTAAGGAGATAAGATGTCAAGAGTAGGAAAAAGACCAGTTACAGTAGCTAGTGGTATTGATGTATCACTAGACGGTACATGTCTTGTGGCTAAGAAAGGCAATCTTGAAAAAAGACTTGAAACATATGGTAGAGTCGAAGTTGCTATTGATGGTTCTGAAGTTACGTTTACAAGAGTAGGTGACGAGAAGCAAGATGCAGCATTTTGGGGAACATATAGAGCACTTTTCAATAATATTATTATTGGGTTGGACAAAGGATATAGCAAGTCTTTGGAAATCAATGGTGTTGGATATAGAGCAGCAGTTCAAGGTAAAGTGTTGAATTTACAGCTTGGACATTCTCATGATATTAATTATGATATTCCTGAAGGACTTGAAATAAAAGTTGAGAAAAACATTATTACTATTAGTGGAACAGATAAACAAGCAGTAGGTCAAGCTGCAGCTGAAATTAGAGCATTTAGACCACCTGAGCCTTATAAAGGAAAAGGTGTGAAATATACAGATGAAGTGATCATCAGAAAAGCTGGTAAAGCAGCTGGTAAGTAAGGGGCGATAGTATGTTAAAAAGTATTCAAAAAAGAAAAAATAAACTTCGTGCTCAAAGAAAAGCTAGGGTAAGAGGTAAAATATTTGGGACAGCTGATCTACCAAGATTGTCTGTGTATAAATCAAACAAGTACTTCTACGCTCAAGCGATTAATGATAATGAAGGCATGACACTTGCAGCTGTAGATGGTAGAAAACTTGGTTTAAAATCAAACCAAGAAGATGTGAAAAAAGTTGCGCAGGAAATGGCTAAAACTCTTGCTTCTAAAAACATTGAAAATGTTGTTTTCGACAGAAATGGTTACTTATACCATGGTGTTGTTGCAGCGTTTGCAGATGCGCTTAGAGAAGCCGGTATTAAGTTTTAAGGAAGCATGATGAATAATAATCAAAATGAAGAAATCGAAAAAGAATTCGAAGAAGTAATTGTGAATATCGGTCGTGTTACCAAAGTTGTAAAGGGTGGTAGAAGATTTAGATTTACTGCACTTGTCGTCATTGGTGACAAAAAAGGTACAGTTGGATATGGATTTGGTAAAGCCAAAGAGGTACCAGATGCGATTAAAAAAGCGGTAGATGATGCACACAAGAATCTTGTGAAAGTCAACATCAAAGGCACAACAATAGCACATGACATTGAGCATAAGTTTAATGCTAGCCGTATCGTACTTAGACCTGCGTCTGAGGGTACAGGTGTTATTGCTGGTGGTGCTGCTAGACCAGTACTTGAGCTTGCAGGTATTCAAGATGTACTTAGCAAATCAATCGGTTCTAACAATCCAAACAACCTAGTAAGAGCAACGATTCAAGCCCTTACTAGAATTAAAGCGTAAGGGGTAGTTATGGGTTTACATAATTTACAACCAGCTCCAGGTTCAACCAAAAATAGAAAAAGAGTTGGGCGTGGGCAAGGTTCAGGAACAGGTAAAACAGCTGGACGTGGGAACAAAGGTCAAAAAGCACGATCTGGTTATAAAAGAAAAAGAGGTTTTGAAGGAGGGCAAATGCCACTTCAAAAACGATTGCCTAAAATAGGTTTCACCTCTAAAATGGTTAAACCTTATGTCATCAATGTAGAAAAAATCAAAGCAGTTGCAGAATTGTCTGAGATTACTCTTGAGTCAATCAAGTCTGTTCACAAACTTGGTAAGACTGTAACAAAAGTGAAGTTAATTGGTGCTAGCGCAAAAGATCTTGCAGCTAAAATCAAAGACGAAGCTATTACGACAAGCGGAAAATAATTATGAGTAACGCACTCACTCAAAAAATTCTGATTACATTAGGATTCCTCTTTGCGTACCGCATTTTAGCTTATATACCAACCCCTGGTATTGACTTGGGTGTCATTAAAGAATTTTTTGATGACAACTCAGGCAACGGGCTTGGTATGCTCAATATGTTTAGTGGTGGTGCAGTATCACGACTAAGTATTATCTCATTGGGTATTATGCCTTATATTACAGCATCAATTATCATGGAACTTCTCTCAGCGACATTCCCCGCACTTGGTCAAATGAAAAAAGAGCGTGATGGTATGCAAAAATATATGCAAATTATTCGCTATTTTACTATTTTTATTACTGTAGTACAGGCCATTGGGGTTTCGCTTGGATTGCAAAGTATGACTGGACGTTCAGGAGCAAGTGCCGTGATGATTGATCCTCTACACTTTACCATACTGACAACATTTTCTATGTTAACAGGTACGATGCTACTGATGTGGATAGGTGAACAGATTACGCAAAAAGGTATTGGGAATGGTATCTCACTTATCATCTTTGCAGGTATTGTTTCTGGCTTGCCATCAGGTATTGCCAATACAATTCGAGCCGTCAATGCTGGTGAGATGAACTTTTTAGTTGTTTTGGCTATTTTGGCTATTATGCTTATTACTATTTTGGCTATTATTTATGTTGAACTTGGAGAGAGACGGGTACCTATCTCTTATTCAAGAAAAACAATTATGCAAAACCAAACAAAAAGAGTCATGAATTATATTCCTGTCAAAGTAAACCTTTCAGGTGTAATTCCTCCCATCTTTGCATCAGCCATTTTGATGTTCCCTCTTACTATGCTACAGTCTAGTAGCAATAAATATGCTACAGCGATTGCAGACTTTTTGGCACCAGGCAGCTTGGCTTTTAATGTTACTACGTTTATTCTTGTGATGTTCTTTGCATTTTTTTATGCATCTATTGCATTTAATGCAAAAGATATTGCAGATAATCTAAAAAGACAAGGTGGATTCATCCCAGGTGTACGTCCAGGTGAACACACTAAAGAATTTTTGAACGAAGTAGCAAGTAGATTGACGGGTTCAGGTGCTATATACTTAGCTATTATTTCTACTGTACCATTTGCCATTATCTCTGGTATGGGTGCAGCATTCTATTTTGGTGGGGTTTCTGTACTTATTGTTGTGCAAGTTGCCCTTGATACGATGAGAAAAATAGAAGCGCAAAGAACCATGAACCAATACGATACCTTAGGTAACGTAGGTCTATAATGGCTATTGCACTTAGAAAACCAAACGAAATCGCTAAGCTCTCTGCAGCTGGCGAGATTGTAGCTAAGACACTTCAATATCTCCAAAATCTTGTGAAACCAGGTATGACACTTTCTGAAATTGATGCTTTAGGTGAAGCCTATATACGAGAGCAGGGGGCTGTACCTTCTTTTAAAGGTTTGTATGGCTTTACTGGTTCTGTGTGTACATCTCTTAACGAAGTATGTATTCATGGTGTACCAGATGATACTGTGATTCAAGAGGGTGACGTATTGGGTTTAGATATCGGTACAAAACTAGATGGTTATTTTGGTGATGCAGCGATTACGATGGCTGTGGGAAAAATCTCTGATGCGGATCAAGCATTGATTGACTGTTCTAAAGGTGCACTCTCTTATGCGATAGAAAACATTAGAGAGGGTATGCGTTTTAAAGAGTTAACCAAACTTCTTGAAGACTACATCACTGAAGCAGGCTATGTACCTTTACGTGACTATTGTGGTCATGGTATTGGCACAAAACCACATGATGAACCCAACATTCCTAACTATCTTGAGGGTAAACCCAATCAGGGACCCAAAATTAAAAATGGTATGGTCTTTTGTTTGGAACCTATGGTATGCCAAAAAAGTGGGCAACCTGTACTACTTGAAGATAAGTGGTCAGTGATAAGTGAAGATCGCTTAAGAACAGCACACTATGAGCATCAAGTGGCTGTAGTAGATGGACGAGCTGTTATTTTGACTGAAGCATAAGTTTCACGATTTAACCACAAAAGTGAACTATAAAGTATAAAATGTATAAAGGAATAGTACATGGCTAAAGATGATGTAATTGAGATAGATGGTAAGGTCGTAGAAGCATTACCTAATGCAACCTTTAGAGTAGAGCTTGATAATGGACATATTGTGCTTTGTCACATCGCAGGTAAAATGCGTATGCACTACATCAAAATCCTTCCAGGGGACACTGTGAAAGTGGAGCTTACTCCATACAGTCTTGATAAAGGGCGTATCACTTTTAGATACAAATAGTAGTTTGGCGTTCATTATTTTAAAGAAAATGTGAACGCTTTTTTACTAACTTTTCCAAAATTTCTCCAATTTTAACTTGCCCCCCCCCAACACTTTTATGCTACAATAATCCCATACAATAAAAATTAAGGGAATTGTAATGTTTAAAATTATTATGAAAATAGTCGTGTTTTTAGGTTTGTCTATAGGGCTTTATGCAGGAAATGGGATTGAGCAAAGTCATTTGGTATCTGTGTCTCCTAGTGCTTCAGAGTCAGGGGTATCACCAGATGTTGCTGTAGAGGTTAAGTTTGATTTACCTATAAAAGCAAAATCAGTTAAAAAGCATACCATTGTTTTAAAACACAATAACAAAAAGGTACAAGGTGCTACTATACTTGTAGGTGACGACACTTTACGTTTTACTCCAAATGAACCGCTAGAAGAGGGTGTGTGCAGAGTAAAAGTCAAAAAAGTAAAGCTTCAAAAAGAAAAAAGTAATGACAATGCTCAGCATGAACCTAAAAATGGTTTCCAAAAGTTTATTTATTGGCTGTGTTCTCTCTTTTATGACAATCCTGCTGATTGTCCACTTTGTAAAAAAATATGTGGAAGTAATGGTGATACCATCAAAACAAAAAAGATTAAATACACCTTTACTGTAGAAGATAGTAGTCCTAAAGTAGTAAAAATTGTTTTAAGTGAAACAAATATAGAACTGAATGAGGGCAATGAGACGACACTTAGTGTCACTGCAAATTATGATGATAATACTACATTAGACATAAGTAATGATGCAGAGTGGGTTATAGGAGATGCTAGTATAGTTTCTGTAGCCAATGGCATAGTAAAAGCACTTAAAGAGGGAACAACGACTTTACAGGCTAAGTATGAGGGTAAGACATCAG
>JALSSQ010000141.1 GCA_026984165.1 Sulfurovum sp. | reverse complement strand
TCATCGTCGATGAATCTCATGTCTCTTTGCCACAGTTTAGAGGGATGTACGCAGGGGACAGAAGCCGTAAAGAGGTACTGGTAGAACATGGATTTAGACTCCCCTCTGCACTGGACAACAGACCGCTTCGTTTTGAAGAGTATATCGACAAAGCACCGCATTACCTCTTCGTTTCTGCAACACCCAATGAACTTGAAACCCAACTCTCATCTGTCGTAGCCCAACAGGTGGTGCGTCCTACAGGACTTCTGGACCCTTCTATAGAGGTGATAGACTCTACCTACCAAGTAGAAAACCTGCATGACCGCATGAAACCTGTGATAGAACGTGGGGAGAGAGTGCTCATCACCGTGCTTACCAAAAAGATGGCAGAGGAACTGAGTACCTACTACAATGACTTGGGGCTCAAGTGTCGCCATATGCACTCAGATATGGATGCGATTGAGAGAAACCAAACCATACGCTCTTTACGCCTGGGTGAGTTTGACATACTCATAGGCATCAACCTGCTTAGAGAAGGACTTGACCTGCCCGAAGTAAGCCTTGTAGCCATTCTTGATGCAGACAAAGAGGGCTTTTTACGCTCACGTACTGCACTCATACAGACAGCTGGACGTGCCGCACGTAATGCCAATGGTGTGGTGCTTATGTACGCCAAAAAAATGACAGACTCTATGAAGTTTACTATAGAGACTACACAAGCACGGCGTGAAAAACAGATAGCCTACAACAAAGCACACGGCATCACACCCAAAACAACTCTACGTGAGCTCGATACCGACCTCAAAGTAGAAGATGCAGGTGAACTCTACAACAAACGAAGCAAACTAGACAAAATGCCTAAAGCCCAACGCCAACAACTCATCAAAGAGCTTAAAGCCAAGATGCTCGCAGCTGCTAAAAATCTGGATTTTGAAGATGCGGCGAGGTATAGGGATGAGATAGCAAAGATAAAAAAGCTTTAAGCTTTTTTATCAAGTAAAAATTAAAAATTAAAAATTAAAATACTTGTTTTAGCTATAATACCATCAATTAAAAAGTGATGCATTGCATCACATCATCAATTTTTACTTTTTAATTTTTAATTTTTAATTTAAAAAGGCATACATAATGGACGCAGATCTCAACTCTTCTCAACTCTATTTTAACCGTGAGCTTTCATGGCTTCAGTTTAACTCCAGGGTATTGGCACAAGCACTTGATACAACGCTCCCTCCTCTTGAACGTCTAAAGTTTTTAGCCATCTATGGAACCAACCTAGATGAGTTTTATATGATACGCGTCGCAGGGCTCAAAGCACTCTTTAAAGCGCGTGTACAAGAGACAGGAGCAGACAAGCTTACACCTAAAGAGCAACTTGAACAGATACATGCATACCTTCATAAAGAGCATCAGGTACTAGAGAGTTGTTATACCTCCATTATCTCAGAGCTTCATGACAATGCTGTACATGTCAAAAACTATGATGCACTCAACGCTGAGGAAAAATCTGCAGTCAAAGAGATGTTTTTTAATGAGATTTACCCTGTCATCATCCCCATCGCTGTTGATGCAACACACCCTTTCCCTCACTTAAACAACCTTAGTTTTGGTTTAGCCATTACACTGAAAGATGACTCTAAAAACATTAAGCACGGACTCATACGTATTCCACGCATCTTGCCACGTTTTTTACAGATAGAGCAAACCTTTATACCCATAGAATCTGTAGTAGAACACTTTGCTTCAGAACTTTTCCCTGGGTTTAAACAACTCGCCTCTACACCGTTTAGAGTCACTCGTAATGCCGACATCGAGATAGAAGAAGAGGAGGCAGATGACTTCTTGGAAATCTTACAAGAGGGGCTTCGTTCACGTAACAAAGGAAATCTTATACGTCTTGAGCTGATGGAGGGTGCAGACAAAAAATTGACCAAATTTTTACTCTCTCATCTTGATTTGGACGATAGAGACATCTATACCTACAAATCTTTACCTCTAAACCTTGGTAGTCTTTGGCAAATTGTGGGCGACAAAGCACTTTCACATCTGGTACGCCCTACCTTTAACCCTAAAACCCTGCCACCTTTGGACTCTGAAAATATCTTCGATGCCATAGACAAACAAGATGTACTTCTCTATCATCCATTTGACTCTTTTGAGCCTGTAGTACAGTTCATCAAACAAGCTGCACGGGATCCTGAGACTGTTGCTATTCGTATGACGCTGTACCGTGCAGGACAAAAGTCACCCATCGTCAAAGCACTCATCGATGCGGTACGTGATGGCAAACAAGTCATGGTACTTGTAGAGCTTAAAGCACGTTTTGATGAAGAGAACAACCTTCGCTGGGCAAGAGCACTTGAAGATGCTGGGGCACACGTAGTCTATGGGATACCAGGACTCAAAGTACATGCCAAAATCGCACAGGTCATCAAACGCACAGGAGACAAACTGCAAAGCTACGTACATCTGGCAACAGGAAACTACAATCCTGGTACTGCCAAGATCTATACCGATATGTCCTTCTTTACGAGTAAAGAGATCTTTAGTATTGATGCGACACATTTCTTTCACTTTTTAACAGGTTTTTCTACACATACCAAGCTTGAAACGCTCTTTATGTCACCCAAACAGATCAAACCAAAGCTGTTAAAACTGATAGACAAAGAGGCAAAACATGGCAATCAAGGACATATCATCCTCAAAGCCAATTCACTTGTAGATACAGACATCATCAAGGCGCTTTATAAAGCTTCCATTGAAGGCTGTAAAGTTGACCTCATTATACGTGGTATTTGTTGTCTGAAACCAGGGGTGAAAGGTGTATCTGAAAACATTACGGTTTCTTCTGTCATAGGAAAGTACTTAGAACATGCACGTATCTACTTCTTTAAACACGACAAAGTCAAATGTTACATCGCTTCAGCAGACTTGATGCCACGTAATCTTGTACGTCGTGTAGAACTTATGACCCCTGTCTTAGAAGAGAATCTTAAACAAAAAATAGAGCAAATCCTTATGCTTCAAC